>WGLY01000002.1 GCA_016125335.1 Frankiales bacterium | reverse complement strand
GGGTTGGGCTGTTCGCCCATTAAAGCGGCACGCGAGCTGGGTTTAGAACGTCGTGAGACAGTTCGGTCCCTATCCGCCGCGCGCGTAAGAGTTTTGAGAAGGGCTGTCCCTAGTACGAGAGGACCGGGACGGACGAACCTCTGGTGTGCCAGTTGTCCTGCCAAGGGCACGGCTGGTTGGCTACGTTCGGAAGGGATAACCGCTGAAAGCATCTAAGCGGGAAGCTCGCTTCAAGATGAGAACTCTCACCGGATAACCGGGTAAGGCCCCCAGCGAGACCACTGGGTTGATAGGCCGGAGGTGGAAGTGCAGCAATGCATGGAGCTGACCGGTACTAATAGGCCGAGGGCTTGACTACACCTTCTTCTAGATACGCGTCCACTGTGCGGTTCCCGAGATACGGTCGGGAAACCGATCACATCTCCATAGAGTTTCGGCGGCCATGTCGAAAGGGAAACGCCCGGTCCCATTCCGAACCCGGAAGCTAAGCCTTTCAGAGCCGATGGTACTGCGCGGGAGACTGCGTGGGAGAGTAGGACGCCGCCGGACATTCTTCGAGAACGAGGTCGCCCCATGGGCGGCCTCGTTTCTCGTTGTGGGGGCGACGAGCGGGCCGACCGAGAGCCGGTGCCCGGCCCGCCACGGGCGGGCGCCGGCGACCGCGTGGACACCTCCGGTGCCCACCGCGTGCCGGCGCTGCGAGCGCCGCGCGACCCACGTACGAGAGGACCACGACCATGGCCGACAACCGCGACCGATCCGATCGCGAGCCCGACCGCGAGCGCCGCGGGCCGGCTCGGGGCGCAGCTGCTCCGCGCAGCGCCGGCGGCTCGTCCGGCCGCGGGGCTCCCCGTCCGGGCTCGAGCGCGGGCCGGTCGGGCTCCTCCGGCCGAGACCAGGGCCGTCCTGCCCCGCGCAGCGGCTCGAGCCGGTCCGCCGGGGCCGAGCGCAGCCCGCGCCGCTCGTTCGACTCCGAGGGTGGCGGCCCGCGTCCGCCGCGGGGTGAGCAGGGCTCGTCGCGCTCGTCGTCGTCGGGTCCGGGCTCGTCCCGCTCCGGAGCGTCGCGATCGAGCGCGCCGCGCTCCTCCGCGCCGCGCTCGGGTGCGCCCCGGGCTGGTGCGCCCCGTTCGGGTGCTGCTGGAGCGGAGCGCAGCCCGCGCCGCTCGTTCGACTCCGAGGGCGGCGCCGCGCGTCCGCCGCAGGGTGGGCAGGGCCCGTCGCGGCCGTCGTCCGGTTCGGGCTCGTCCCGCTCCAGTGCGCCCCGCTCCAGTGCGCCCCGCTCCAGTGCGCCCCGTTCCAGTGCGCCCCGTTCCAGTGCGCCCCGTTCCAGTGCGCCCCGTTCCAGTGCCCCCCGTTCCAGTGGCCCCCGTACGGGTGCGCCGCGTTCCGGTGCCGGGGCCGAGGGCGGCCCGCGCCGCTCGTTCGACTCCGAGGGTGGCGCCTCGCGTCCGCCGCGGGGTGGGCAGGGCTCGTCGCGGCCGTCGTCGTCTTCCTCCGGCTCGTCACGCGCGGGAGGGCCTCGTTCGGGCGCCCCGCGCTCGGGTGCTGCGGGGGCCGAGCGCGGGCCCCGCCGCTCGTTCGACTCCGAGGGCGCCGGCCGGCGCTACGACGAGCGTGGCTCGGGAGCCGGCAGGTCGCCGCGCCCGGCGCGCGACACCGAGGCGCGGGGCTCCGGGCCGCGGGGTTCGTCGGGGCGGCGGGAGGACGCGCGACCGGCGTACGGGCGCGGCGGACCCGGCGAGCGGCCGGGTGCCCGCCGTGGTGGCCCTGGCTACGGGGCTGGTCGGGGCCGTCCCGAGCGCGGCGAGCGCGATCGCGACGTGCGCCCGGAGCGAGTGTCCGGCCCGCCGGTGCCCGAGGACGTGACCGGCCGCGAGCTCGACAAGGACGTGCGGGCCGAGCTGCGGACCCTCTCGCTCGAGGCGTCCGACATCGTCTCCCGCCATCTCGTGATGACCGCGCGGCTGCTCGACGAGGACCCGGCGCAGGCGTGGGAGCACGCCCGTGCTGCCGTCGCGCGCGGTGGCCGACTGGCCGTGGTGCGCGAGACGGCCGGGATCGCGGCCTACGCGGCCGGCGAGTACGCCGACGCGCTGGCCCAGTTCCGGGCGGCGCGGCGCATCTCCGGCTCGGACGCCTACTGGCCGGTGATGGCCGACTGCGAGCGCGGCCTGGGCCGGCCCGAGCGGGCCATCGCCATGGCCGGCGCGCCCGAGGCCGACCGGCTCGACCGGGCCGGGCGCGTGGAGCTGCGGATCGTCGTGTCCGGGGCGCGCCGCGACCAGGGCCAGCTCGACGCCGCGGTCGTGACGCTGCAGTGCCCGGAGCTGGAGTCGCGCTCCACCGAGGAGTGGTCCGCGCGGCTGAAGTTCGCCTACGCCGACGCGCTGCTGGCCGCCGGCCGTGCGGAGGAGGCGCGGGCCTGGTTCGTGCGTGCCGCCGACGTCGACGTGCACGAGGCCACGGAGGCCGCCGAGCGCGTCGCCGAGCTCGAGGGCCTGGTGTGGACCGACCTGCTCGACGCCGAGGACGCGGACGACGACGCCGCCGACGACGCGGTCACGGACGAGACTGACGAGACTGACGACGCGGAGGACGACGCCGCCGACACCGAGCACCCCGACGGCGAGGACGGGCACGACGTCGTCACGGACCCCGACGGCGCGACCGCAGCGGACGCCGACGACCAGCCCTCGCAGCCCTAGCAGCGCTCTCGGCGCGACGGCCCGGACCGGTGCCGGGCCGCGCCCGGCTGCGGTGGGCCGGCGTCGGGCGAGCGCCCTGACGCCGGCGCGCCGTGCCGGTCAGCCCGCGGGGGACTCGAGCTCGGCCTGCTTGTCCAGCCAGCGCCAGATCCCGGCGACGTCGGCCTCGGTGCTCGAGAGCACCTCGGTCTTGTGGTCGATCTCGGGGTCGGCCCGCAGCGCGTAGCGCGCCGCGGTGCGCTCGCGCACGCGGGCCACGGCGTGGTCGAGGTCGAGGCCGTCGACCCGGGCCTCGCGGACCAGCTCCACCCACAGGCGCAGCTCCTCCACGGAGCGGTCCAGCGTGGTGTCGACGTCGGTCACCGGCCCGAAGTGGCTGAAGAGCAGACGCCGCGGCGCCCGCTCGCGCATGCGCTCCAGCGAGCCGAGGGCGGCGTCGAGGTCGAACTCCGGCGGCGGGGTGGCCGGGCGCAGGTCGCCGGTCTCGGGAGTCCACACCCCGGCAGCGTCGCCGGTGTAGAGGTCGCCGGTGAGCGAGTCGAGCAGGCCCACGTGGTGGCGGGCGTGGCCGGGGGAGTCGAACGACTCCAGCCTGCGGCCGCCGCCGAGGTCGACCTGCGCGCCGTCGGTGAGCACCCGGATGCGGGCCGCGTCCGTGGGCCGCAGGGCGCCGAACAGCTCGTGCAGCACGGAGCCGAACACCCGCTCGGCGCTGGCCATGAGGCGCGAGGGGTCGGCCAGGTGACGGGCCCCGGCCTCGTGGACCACGACCTCGGCCCGCGGGAACGCGGCCGCGAGGTCGCCCACGCCGCCGGCGTGGTCGAGGTGGATGTGCGTCACCACGATGGCGGCGAGGTCCTCGGCGCCGACGCCGAGGCCCGCGAGCGCCTCGACCACGCGGTCGGCCGAGGTCGCCGCGCCCGTCTCCACCAGGCAGGGGCGCTCGCCGCGGATCAGGTAGCCGGCGGTGATGCCGTCGTAGCCGCCCATCTCGGTGTCGACGAGCCACACCTCGTCGCCGAGGTCGACCACGGGCCGAGCGCCGTCGCTGCCGGGCTGGGCGTCCACAGGCGTCTCCTCGGGCGTGTCGTCGTCGGGGCTCGGGCTCGGGCCGCCGCGCGCGTCGGCGGCCCCTCGCAGGGTACGTCCCACGACCGGGGCC
Source organism: Frankiales bacterium (assembly GCA_016125335.1). Taxonomy (NCBI): domain Bacteria; kingdom Bacillati; phylum Actinomycetota; class Actinomycetes; order Frankiales; species Frankiales bacterium. The sequence goes on along the minus strand of WGLY01000002.1, from coordinate 176,204 downwards.
GTGGGGGTCCCGGGTGGGACGGGAGGCACCAGCATGACGAGCCGTCGCGGCAGCGGGTCGGTCCGGGCGAGCGGGGAGGACGACGCCGGGGCGCTCAACGAGGTGCGGCTGCGGGGCCGGCTCGCGGCCGCACCCGAGGAGCGGGAGATGCCCTCCGGCGACCGCTACGTGGTGTTCCGGCTGGTGGTGGACCGCCCCGCGGCGGCGCGGTCCTCCGCCGGCAGCGCCCGGTTCGACACCCTCCAGTGCACGGCGTTCCGGGCCGAGGCCCGCCGCCGGCTGCTGCGCTGGGAGCGCCACGACGTCGTGGAGGTCCGGGGCAGCCTGCGCCGCTGGTTCTTCCACCGCGGCGCGGACTCCGGCTCGCGCTACCAGGTCGAGGTCGAGAGCGCGGCGCGGGTGACGCGGGCCGGTCAGGAGGGACGTGCCACCATGGCCGGGTGAGCGCGCAGGGGTTGCCGGAGCCGCCGGCCGGGGACGCCTACGACTGGTTCCGGCGCGGCAGCGCGCTGCTCGAGGAGGGCCACCCGGCCGCCGCGGCCGAGCTGCTCGCGTGGGCCGCGCGCGACGAGCCGGACGCCGCCTCCATCCGGGAGGCCTGGGCCCGGGCCCTGTTCGACGCCCGGCGCTACGAGGACGCCGCCCGCGAGTTCACCGTGCTGACCGAGCTCGCGCCCGACGACGACTACGCGCGGTTCGGCCTCGGCCTGGCCCTCTGGCGGCTGCGCCGCTTCCCGCAGGCGGCCGACCACCTCGCGATGGCCGCGGTGATGCGACCGGACCGGGCCGACTACGGCCGGGCGCTGGCGCAGGTGCGGGCCACCCTGGCCGCCCGTGCCGAGGCCGGGCTCGACCCGGTCGGGAGCCCCGACGAGACGCTGTCGTGAGCGCCGTCCGCGACGAGCACGAGGACGGGCCGCTGCTGCTCGACGCGCACGACGCGCTGCTGCTCGACCTCGACGGCGTGGTCTACGTCGGCCCCGACGCCGTGGCGCACGCGGTCGAGTCCCTGCAGGAGGCGCGCCGCCGCGGCGTGGTGACGGCGTACGTCACCAACAACGCTGCGCGTCCGCCCGCGGTGGTGGCCGAGCACCTGCGCTCGCTCGGGCTCGCCGTGGCCGACCACGACGTCGTCACCTCCGCGCAGGCCGGGGCCCGGGAGGTGGCCGCCCGGGTGCCCTCGGGGGCGGCCGTGCTCTGCGTGGGTGGTCCCGGCGTCGCCGAGGCGGTCGCCGCCCGCGGGCTGCGGCCGGTCGCCTCGGCCCGGGAGGCCCCGGTGGCGGTCCTCATGGGCTATGGCCCGGACGTCGGCTGGCGCGAGCTCGCGGAGGCGTCGTACGCGGTCGGCGCGGGCGCGCTCTTCGTGGCGACCAACACCGACCTGTCCATCCCCACCGAGCGCGGGATCGCGCCCGGGAACGGCACCCTGGTGGCCGCGGTGGTGTCGGCGACCGGGCGCGAGCCGCTCGTGGCCGGCAAGCCGTTCGCGCCGCTCATCGAGGAGTCCGTGGAGCGGGTGGGCGCGCACCGCCCGCTGATCGTGGGCGACCGGCTCGACACCGACATCGAGGCCGGGCACGTCTGCGGGGTGGACAGCCTGCTGGTGATGACCGGCGTGACGCATGTGCGCGACCTGCTCCGCGCGCCCGCCCACCGCCGTCCGACCTACCTCGCCGCCGACCTGCGCGGCCTGCTCGCCCCCGCTGCGGCCACGCGCGTCGCCGACGCCCCGCGCGGGGCGCCGCAGGACCCGCTCGCGCCGGTGCGGGCCGTCGTGCGCGCGTGGTGGGAGCGCCTCGACGCCGGGGCGGACCCGGCCGACGCCGACGAGGACGCCACGCAGGCCCAGCAGGTCGTCGACGCCGTCCTGCACGACCGCGCCCGGCCCACCGGCTGAGCGGCCGCGCCGGTCCGGCGCGTCCGGCCGGCGCCGCACGTGACGGGTGCCGCCGGTGTGCGGACTGCGGCGTCAGAGGAACGAGCGCAGCAGGAACAGGTCGCGCAGGTGGGCGTCGACCTTGACCCGTCCGCGGGCCCACGCCCGGCCGAACGAGAGCCGGCCCTCCACGAGGTCCAGCAGGACGTCGGAGTCCATGGTGAGGCGCAGCCGGGCCGCGCGGAACGCGACGAGGTCGACGTCGCGCACGTCGGTCAGCCGCCCCCCGCGCAGGTCCGCGGCGACCGCGAGGCTGTGGTCGCGCACCAGCGCGGCGACGGCGATGTCCGGGATCCGCGCCCGGGTCGCGTCGTCGACGTCGTCGAGCGTCGCGACCACCTGGTCGAGCGCCGCGCGCACGTCCTCGACGTCGGCCACGTGCGTGCCCCTCCGTCCGGTCGTCCCCTGCCTCTGCGGTGCGGCGCCCGGGTCGGCGCAGAACGCCGGGCCCGCGAGCCGCGTCGCGGTGACGCTACCGCAGCGTCCGGCGGCGCCCGTGCGCCGGCGACCGCGCCGGCCCCGCCCCGATGCCGCGGGGGACCGGCCGGACGCCGCCCGGGCGCGACCGGTCACCGCGGGCGAGGTCGGTATAGCGTGGGACGGACGGCGGGACGTCCGCACCGGTCGACGGCGCGGCGGCCCCGGCGCCCCCAGCAGCCCAGCAGGAGGCACGGTGCTCGACGCGCTTCGCGGATATGTCCAGCTCGCCACCGGGCTGACCGAGGTCACGCTCGCCAAGGCCCGGGAGGCGGCCACCGCGCTGGTCGCCCAGGGCCTGGACCTGCAGAAGGTCCCCGACGTCCCGGGCAAGGACTCGGCCGTCGACGCCGCCTCGCGGGCGGCCACGCAGGTGCAGGGCCTGGCCGACGACCTGCTCGAGACGAGCAAGCAGAACCGCGAGCTGCTCACCGGACTGGTGCGCACCGAGGTCGACCGGGCCGCGGGCCGGCTCGGCTTCGTCCGCGAGGAGGAGCTCGCCGCGGTGCGCCGCCACGTCGCGCGCCTCGAGGGCCAGCTCGCCGACATCCGCGCGGAGCTCGCGACCGGCGCGGCTGCCACCGGCGCGGCTGCCACCGCCGCGACCCCGGCCGCCGCGGCCCCGGCGCCGAAGGCCAAGAAGAAGAAGGTCCCCGTGACCAAGCCCGCGGCAGAGGTCGCGGAGGGCGGCGGCTCGTGAGCATCCCTGACCCGAGCGGCACCGACCCGAGCGGCACCGACCCGGCCGGCACCGAGCGCGACGACGTGCCGGTGCTGGACCCGCGCGGGTCCGCCGCGGACTCCGACGCGGCCGGAGAGCGCACCGGCGAGGGTCCCGGCGCCGAGCCCGCGACCGAGCCCGACGTCGGCCCCGGCGCCGTGGGCGAGGACGAACTGGCCACCGAGGTCGCCGACGACGACGGCATGGCCGAGCCGGACGACCCCGCCCCTGCCTCCCGGGCCGAGCCGGGCACCGGCGACGACAGCGTCGGCGCCGACAGCGAGGCCGGGGACGGCCCGACCGACCGCACCGAGGACATCGTCGCCGCCGGCGACGGCACCGGCGCCGACAGCACCGACGTGACGGAGGACGTCGACGCCGCGGACGTCACCCACGACGTCGTCGACGACGACGCCGACCTCGACGCGTGGGACGACGGCTCGGACGTCGTCGGCCCGGGCGGCTCGTTGCCCTTCGTGGTCTCCGCCCGCGAGGAGTTCGCCGCGCTCGGCGAGGTCGAGCGCACCGGCGACGCGCGCGTGGACGCCGCGACGGCCCGGCTCGCCGAGGTGGCCGAGCTGCCCGTGGCCGACCACGTCGCGGTGTACGACGACGTCCACCGACGCCTGCAGGACGCCCTCGCCGACGCCGACGTGCGCTAGAGCGGTGTCGCGCCGCCGCCTCGACGCCGAGCTCGTGCGCCGGGGTCTCGCCCGCTCGCGCGAGCACGCGCAGTCGCTCGTCGCCGACGGCCGCGTGCTCGTCGGCGGCGTCCGGGCGGTCAAGCCGGCCACCCAGGTGGACGCCGCGACCAGCCTCGTGGTGCGCGAGGCGCAGGAGGGCCCCGACTACGTCTCGCGCGGGGCGCACAAGCTCGTGGGGGCCCTCGACGCGTTCGGCCTCGACGTCACCGGGCGGATCGCGCTCGACGCCGGCGCCAGCACGGGCGGCTTCACCGACGTCCTGCTGCGCCGGGGGGTCGCCTCGGTGGTCGCGGTCGACGTCGGGTACGGGCAGCTGGCCTGGTCGATCCGCAGCGACCCGCGGGTCACGGTGCTCGAGCGAACCAACGTGCGCGACCTGCGCCCCGGCGACCTCGACGTGCGGCCGGACCTCGTGGTGGCCGACCTGTCGTTCATCTCCCTGTCGCTCGTGCTCGCCCCGCTCGCCGCCGTGGTCACCGACGACGCGGACCTCGTCCTCATGGTCAAGCCGCAGTTCGAGGTGGGGAAGGAGCAGGTCGGACCCGGGGGAGTGGTGCGCGACCCCGCCCTCAGGTCGGACGCCGTCCGTAGGATCGCCGCAGCCGCGCTGGCCCTCGGGCTCGGCACGGCCGGCGTGGTCGCCTCCCCGCTGCCGGGGCCGAGCGGCAACGTCGAGTACTTCCTGCACCTGCGTCGCGGGGCGGGTCCGCTCGCGGACGCCGACCTCGCCCGAGCCGTCGAGGAGGGCCCCCGGTGACGGACCCTGCGGCCGAGCCCGCTCCCGCGCCCGCCTCCACGGCCGGCCCGGAGTCCGGTGCCGGGCACCCGGCCGTGCCGCGGCGGGTGCTGCTGGTCACCCACGGCGGGCGCCCCGACGCCGTGCAGATCGCCCGCCAGGTCGCCGACGAGCTGTGCCGCGAGGGGATCGAGGTGCGGGCCACGGCCGAGGAGGCCGTCGAGCTCGTCCCGTGCGGCATTGTCGCGGTCGACGGCGACACCGCGGCCGAGGGCTGCGAGGTCGTCGTCGTGCTCGGCGGGGACGGCACGATCCTGCGCGGCGCCGAGCTGGCCCGGCCCTTCGACGTCCCCCTGCTCGGGGTCAACCTCGGCCACGTCGGCTTCCTCGCCGAGGCCGAGGTGGAGGAGGTCAGCGCCGTCGTGCGCGCGGTGGTCGAGCGCCGGTGGACGGTCGAGGAGCGCACCACGCTCGAGGTGGTGGTGAGCGCCGAGGGCGCCGAGCTGGCCCGCACCTGGGCGCTCAACGAGGCCTCGGTCGAGAAGGTGAGCCGCGAGCGGATGCTCGAGGTGATGATCGAGGTCGACCGGCGGCCGCTGTCGCGCTGGGGCTGCGACGGCGTCGTGGCCGCCACCCCCACGGGCTCCACCGCCTACGCCTTCTCCGCCGGCGGCCCGGTCGTGTGGCCGGAGGTCGAGGCGCTGCTGGTGGTGCCGATCAGCGCGCACGCCCTGTTCGCCCGGCCGCTCGTGGTGGCGCCGACGAGCAGCATCGGCGTCGAGATCATGCCGCGCACCAGCGGCGGGGTGCTGTGGTGCGACGGGCGGCGGCTCGTCGAGCTGCCGCCCGGCTCCCGGGTCGACATCACCCGGCACCCGGCCCCGGTCCGCTTCGCCCGCCTGCACTCCGCCCCGTTCACCGACCGGCTCGTCGCGAAGTTCGACCTGCCCGTCGACGGGTGGCGGGGGAGGGCCCGGGCCGGGGACGGCAGCCGGTGATCGAGGAGATCCGCCTGCGCGGGCTCGGCGTCATCGACGATGCCGCGCTCGAGCCGCACCCGGGCTTCACCGCGCTCACCGGCGAGACGGGCGCGGGCAAGACCATGGTGCTCACCGGCCTCGCCCTGCTCCTCGGGGGACGCGCCGACGCCGGCGCGGTCCGCTCCGGCGCCGCCCGCGCCGAGGTCGAGGGGAGGCTGCACGTCGATCTGCCCGCCGTCCTCGACCGGGTGCACGAGGCGGGCGGCGAGCTCGACGACGGCGCCGTGCTCGTGGCGCGCACCGTCACCGCGGAGGGGCGCAGCCGCGCCCACCTCGGGGGCCGCTCCGTCCCGGCGAGCGTGCTCGCCGAGATCGCCGACGACCTCGTGGCCGTGCACGGCCAGAGCGACCAGCAGCGCCTGCTGGCACCCTCGCGCCAGCGGGCCGCGCTCGACCGCTACGCCGGCCCGCCGGTCACCGACCTGCTCGGCGACTACCGCGGCCTGCTCGACCGGCTGCGCCGGGTGGAGCACGACCTCGCGGAGATCACCGGGCACGCGCGCGAGCGCGCGCAGGAGGCCGACCTGCTGCGCCTGGGCCTCACCGAGATCGAGGCGGTCGACCCGGTGCCCGGGGAGGACGCCGCGCTCGCCGCCGAGGCGGCGCGCCTCGCGCACGCCGAGGCGCTGCGCGAGGCGGCGCTGTCCGCGCACGCGTCGCTGCGCGCGGACGACGACGCCCCGGACGCCCTCGGCCTGCTCGCCCTCGCCCGGCGCTCCCTCGACGCGGTCCGCGAGCATGACGCCGAGCTCGGCCGGCTGGCCGACCGCGTCGCCGACGCCGCGGTCCTGCTCGCGGACGTCTCCGCCGACCTCGCGGGCTACGCGGCGTCGGCCGAGTCCGACCCGGCCCGGCTCGCGGCGGTGGAGGAGCGCCGCGCCGCCCTCACCGCGCTCACGCGCAAGTACGGCGCCACCGTCGAGGAGGTGCTCGCCTGGTCCGGGCGGGCCGCGCTGCGCCTCGGCGAGGTCGACGGCGACGACGAGCGGCTGGCGGGGCTCGCCGCGCAGCGCGCGCAGCTGCGGGAGCGGCTCGGCGAGCTGGCCGGCCGGATCTCGGCCGCCCGCCGCGCGGCGGGGGAGCGGTTCGCCGCCGCCGTCAGCGCCGAGCTGGTGGAGCTCGCGATGCCGCACGCGCAGGTGCACGTGGAGCTGCGCCACGCCGAGTCCGCCGACGGCCTCGAGGTCGTCCTCGACGGCGCGGCGAGGCGGGTGGCCTTCGGCCCGAGCGGCGTCGACGAGGTCGAGCTGCTGCTCGTGCCGCACGCCGGCGCACCCGCGCGACCCCTCGCCAAGGGCGCCTCCGGCGGCGAGCTCTCGCGCGTCATGCTCGCGGTCGAGGTGGTCCTCGCGGGCACCGAGCCCGTGCCCACCCTGGTGTTCGACGAGGTCGACGCCGGGGTCGGCGGCCGCGCGGCGGTCGAGGTGGGCCGACGCCTGGCCCGGCTGGCGCGCAGCAGCCAGGTGCTCGTCGTCACGCACCTGCCGCAGGTCGCGGCGTTCGCCGACCGCCAGGTGGTGGTGCGCAAGAGCGACGACGGCCGGGTGACCACGTCGGACCTGCGCGTCGTCGCCGACGAGGACCGCGTGCGCGAGCTGGCGCGTATGCTCGCCGGGCTCGAGGGCTCCGAGTCCGCCGCGGCCCACGCCCAGGAGCTGCTCGACCTCGCCGCGGCCGACCGCGCCGCGCCGGGCGCCCCGGGGCGCGGCGCGACCGTCGCCGCGGGCACCACCGCCGCAGCCGCGGCCCACGAACCCGCCACAGCGGACCGCACCGAACCTGTCACCACCCCACGACGCAGGAGGGCACGAGCATGACCGAGGTCTTCGAGTTCGCCGACCGGGCCGTCGAGGCGATCGCCGCCGACCACCCCGTGTTCGCGACGTTCATGGGCGTCGCGGGCTACGACGACCGGATGTCCGACTGGAGCCTCGCCGCGGCCGACGCCCGCTACGCCCGGCACCAGGAGTGGCTCGTGGCGCTCGACGCCATGCCGATCGCCAACGACGACGACCGGCTCGCGGTCGCCTTCATGCGCGAGCGGCTCGGGGCCCAGGTGGAGCAGCACCGGCTCGGCGAGCACCTGCGCGATGTCAACGTGATCGGCAGCCCGGTGCAGGCCTGCCGCGACGTGTTCACGCTCATGGCCACCGCGACCGACGACGACTGGCGCACGATCGCGGCCCGCCTCGAGGCCGTGCCGTGGTCGCTGGGCACGCTGCGCAGCGTGTACGAGGAGGGCATCGCGCGCGGCGTGCTGCCGGCCCGGCGCCAGGTGCTCGGCGGTGCCGACATGGCCGCCGTGGCCGCGGGCCTGGCCGCCGACGGCACCCGGGGCGAGTCCTGGTTCGACGGCTTCGTGGCCCAGTACGCCGGCGGCGACGACGCGCTCTCCGCCCGGCTGCGCGAGGCCGCGGCGGGCGCGGCCGCGGCGTACGCCGACCTCGCCCTGTGGATGCGCGGCACCTGGGCGCCCGTGGCGCTGGAGCAGGACGGCGTCGGCCGCGACCGCTACACCGCGATGGCGCGGGTGTACCTCGGGGCGGAGATCGACCCGGAGGAGACCTACGCCTGGGGCTGGCAGGAGCTGGCCGCGCTCACCCACCGGATGAACGACGTCGCCTCGCGGCTCTACGGCGGCGTGACCCCGGCCGAGGCCCAGGCCCGGCTCGACACCGACCCCGCCTACCGGCAGGGCGACGCCGAGGGCACCCGCGCCTGGCTGCAGCAGGTCACCGACGAGACCATCGCGTCGTTCAACGGCACCTACTTCGACATCCCGGAGGAGATGCTGCGCTGCGAGGTGGTGATCGCACCTCCGGGCGCCGCCGCCGCGCCCTACTACACCCCGCCGAGCGAGGACTTCAGCCGGTCCGGCCGCACCTGGCTGCCGGTGCTCGACGAGTCGTCGCTGCGGGCCTGGTGGCTGCTGTCGGTCTGGTACCACGAGGCGGTGCCGGGCCACCACCTCCAGGTCGCCTACGCGATGCTCCAGCGCGAGCGGCTCTCCCGGTTCCAGCGCGTGGAGTTCGTGTCCGGCCACGGCGAGGGCTGGGCGCTCTACGCCGAGCGGCTCATGGACGAGCTCGGCTACTTCTCCGACCCGGGCTACGAGCTCGGGTTCCTGTCCAACCAGGCGATGCGCGCGGTGCGCATCGTGCTCGACATCGGCCTGCACCTCGGCCTGGAGGTGCCCGCCGACATCGACCCCGTGCTGGTGGAGGGCCTGGCCGCCGACCCGCGCGGACGGGTGTGGGACCGCGAGACCGCCCGCGACTTCCTCGCGGTGCGCGGGCTCCAGTCCGACACGTTCGCCGCCAGCGAGGTCGACCGCTACCTCGGCATCCCCGGCCAGGCGATCTCCTACAAGGTGGGGGAGCGGGTCTGGCTGGCCGCCCGCGAGGACGCGAAGGCGCGCGAGGGCGAGGCGTTCGACCTCAAGGCCTGGCACATGCGTGCCCTCGCCCTCGGGTCGGTCGGTCTCGACGTGCTGCGCGCCGAGCTCGCACGCGGCTGAGCCGCGACCGGTGATCCGCGCGCGGGCCCGCGGGGCCGTGGCCGCTGCAGCGCTCGCGCTCGCCGCGGCCGCGGTCCCGCTGGTCGCCGCGCCGGCGGCCGTCGGCGTCGATCAGCAGCAGCCCGCGGCGCTGCGCTCCCCGGTGAGCGTCACCCGCCACTGGCGGGCGAGCGCGCCGCAGCGGATCGTGCTCGGCCGCTCGGTGCAGGGCCGCACGATCATGGCGCTGCGCCGGGGCCGGCCGGACGCGCCGTACGTGCTGCTGCTGCTCGGCCAGATGCACGGCAGCGAGCCCGGCGGCCGGGCGGTGGCGGCCAAGGTCGCCCGGATGAACCCGCCGGCCGGCCTGCAGGTGTGGGTGGTCAGCACCATGAACCCCGACGGCGCCGCGGCGCACCGCCGCACCAACGCCCACGGCGTCGACCTCAACCGCAACTTCCCCTACCGGTGGAGCCCCACGACGTCGAGCCCCGCCTACGCCCCGGGGCGCCGGCCGCTGAGCGAGCCCGAGTCGCGGGCCATGGCGGCCTTCCTCGACCGGCTGCGCCCGGACCTCGTGGTGTCGCTGCACCAGGCCTACCGCTCGGTCGACGTGAGCAGCGCCAAGACCCGCACCTACGCGCGCCGGCTGGCCGCCGCGCTGCGGCTGCGCACGGTGCGGGTGCCGTGCGGCACCGGTCCGTGCCACGGCACCATGACCAGCTGGTACAACGCGCTCTACGTCGGCCAGGCGATCACCGTCGAGCTGCCGGCCTCCGTGCCGCCGAGCTGGGCGACCCTCGACGCGCGCGGGATCATGTCCGTGGCGGCGCAGCTCGTGCCCACGCCGACCCCGACGCCCACGCCGACCCCGACGCCCACACCGACGCCGACACCCACCCCGACCACCACGGCCACGAGCGCGCCGGCCGCCTGAACGGGTCGTGCCCCGGCACGCGGCCGGGCCCCTCGCGGCGTCCGGCGCCCGCCGGCGTCCGACGCCGGACCCGCGCGGCGAACACGCCGGGCGCGACCGGTCCGGCGGTCGCCGGGCACTGATAGCCTGGACCTCCGTGAACCCGCAGACCACGAAGCACCTGTTCGTCACCGGAGGGGTCGCCTCCTCCCTCGGCAAGGGGCTCACAGCCTCCTCGCTCGGCAACCTGCTGAAGGCTCGCGGGCTGCGCGTGACCATGCAGAAGCTCGATCCCTACCTCAACGTGGATCCGGGCACGATGAACCCGTTCCAGCACGGCGAGGTCTTCGTCACCAACGACGGGGCCGAGACCGACCTGGACATCGGCCACTACGAGCGCTTCCTCGACGTCGACCTGCACGGGTCGGCCAACGTCACCACCGGCCAGGTCTACTCGCAGGTGATCGCGAAGGAGCGCCGCGGCGAGTACCTCGGCGACACGGTGCAGGTGATCCCGCACATCACCAACGAGATCAAGGCCCGGATCCGGCGCATGGCCGGCCCCGAGGTCGACGTCGTCATCACCGAGGTCGGCGGCACGGTCGGCGACATCGAGTCGCTGCCGTTCCTCGAGGCGGTGCGCCAGATCCGCCACGAGGTCGGCCGCGACAACGTCTTCTTCCTGCACGTGTCGCTGCTGCCCTACATCGGGCCCTCGGGCGAGCTGAAGACCAAGCCCACCCAGCACTCCGTGGCCGCGCTGCGCAGCATCGGCATCCAGCCCGACGCGATCGTGCTGCGCGCCGACCGCGAGGTGCCCACCAGCATCAAGCGCAAGATCTCGCTCATGTGCGACGTCGACGTCGAGGCCGTCGTGGCCGCGGTCGACGCGCCGAGCATCTACGACATCCCCAAGGTGCTGCACGGCGAGGGGCTCGACGCCTACGTCGTGCGCCGGCTCGGGCTGCCGTTCCGCGACGTCGACTGGACCGACTGGGACGAGCTGCTGCGCCGGGTGCACCACCCCGCGCACGAGGTCACCGTCGCCCTGGTCGGCAAGTACGTCGACCTGCCCGACGCCTACCTCTCGGTCACCGAGGCGCTGCGCGCGGGCGGGTTCGCCCACGACTGCCGGGTGAACGTGCGCTGGGTGACCTCCGACGAGTGCGTCACTCCCGAGGGCGCCGAGCGGCTGCTCGGCGACGTCGACGCCGTGTGCGTGCCCGGCGGCTTCGGCGTCCGCGGCATCGAGGGCAAGCTGGCCGCGCTGCGGTTCACCCGGGAGCGCGGCATCCCCACGCTCGGGCTGTGCCTGGGCCTGCAGTGCATGGTGATCGAGTACGCCCGCGACGTCGCCGGGCTCGAGGGCGCCGGCTCGGCCGAGTTCGACGAGTCGACGCCGCACCCGGTGATCGCCACCATGGCCGACCAGCGCGACGTGGTCGCGGGGGAGCGCGACATGGGCGGCACCATGCGCCTGGGCCTCTACCCGGCCAAGCTCGCCGAGGGCAGCATCGTGCGCGAGGTCTACGGCGAGACCTACGTCGACGAGCGGCACCGCCACCGCTACGAGGTCAACAACGACTACCGCGCGCAGCTCGAGTCGGCCGGCCTGTGGTTCTCCGGCACCTCTCCGGACGGCCGCCTCGTGGAGTTCGTCGAGCTGCCGCGCGACGTGCACCCCTACTACGTGGCCACCCAGGCCCACCCCGAGCTGCGCTCGCGCCCCACCAAGGCGCACCCGCTGTTCGCCGGTCTCGTGGCCGCCGCGCTGGCGCGGCGCGGCACGACCGTCACGCTCGCCCACGCCTGAGCAGGTGAGCGACCCCGGCCTCGGCGGCGTGCCGCCGTCGGACGACGACGTCGTGCTGGCGCCCACCTGGCCCGGCGACGTCGACTCCCTGGTCGACGAGCCGGACCCGCGCACGGTCGAGCGCAGCGAGGTGGTGCACCACGGGCTGGTGTGGGACCTGCGCCGCGACACCGTCGACCTCGGCGACGGCCAGCGCGTGGTGCGCGAGTTCGTCGCGCACCCCGGGGCGGTGGCCGTGCTCGCGCTCGACTCCCGCGACCGCGTGTACCTGCTGCGCCAGTACCGCCACCCGATCGGGATGTCCGTGTGGGAGCCCGTCGCCGGCCTGCTCGACGTCGCGGGCGAGTCCCCGTGGGACGGCGCGGCCCGCGAGCTGGTGGAGGAGGCCGGCCTCACCGCCGCCCGCTGGGACGTGCTGGTGGACCTCGAGAACTCGCCCGGCGGGTCGAGCGAGACGATCCGCTGCTACCTCGCGCGCGACCTGGCCCCTGCGCCCGGCGGCCGACCGGCCGGCGACGGCGAGGAGCGCGACCTCCCGCACGTGTGGGTGCCGCTCGAGAGCGCGGTGGCCGGGGTGCTCGCCGGTCGCCTCACCGCGCCGCTGACGGTGGCCGGGGTGCTCGCGGCGTACGCCGCACGCCAGGCGTCGTGGAGCACGCTGCGCCGGGTGGACGCGCCCTGGCCGGTGCGCGCCCACGTGACGGGCAGCGGCCGCGCCCGGCTGCCCGGCTCGTCGGGCGGCTGAGGCCGGGCCCCGTCACAGGGCGATGCCGGCCCCGGGGAAGTGGTCGAACACGAGGCTGGTCTGGGTCGACTCGGTCTCCGGGCGGGCCGAGAGCGTCTGGGTCACGAAGTTGCGCAGGCCCTCGGTGTCCGACGCCGCGACGTGCACGAGGAAGTCGAAGGCCCCGGCGACGAAGTAGACGTTGAGCACGCCCGGCTCGTGGGCGAGCCGCTGCCCGAGCTCCACGAGGCTGTTGCGCGCGCCGGGGCGCACGCGCACGGACACGATCGCCTGCAGATCCGCGCCCACCCGGGCGTGGTCGACGTCGGCCCGGAACCCGCGGATGACCCCGCGCCGCACCAGGTTCTGGGTGCGCAGCAGGCACGTCGAGGGGGCGATGCCCAGCCGCTCGGCCAGCACGTTGTTGGGCAGCCGGCCGTCGCGCACCAGCTCGCCGAGGATCTGCCGGTCGAGGGCGTCCAGGGGCTTCTGCACCGGATTCGGCGTGGACCGGGACGCCGGGGCGCTCCTCGAACGGGGTGCAGGCATGGCCAGATGATACTGAACCCAGTGCGGCGCCTCTACCGCTTGGCCGGTCCCAGGTTCATCCTCCTGCCCAACCGGCAACGCCCGGCGACGACGGCGAGCAGCGGAGGTAGTCGTGAAGGTCGCAATCCCGCGCGAGGTCAAGGACAACGAGTTCCGCGTGGCGATCACGCCGGCGGGGGTGTTCGAGCTCGCCCGCCACGGCCACGAGGTCTACGTCGAGCAGGGTGCCGGCGTCGGCTCGTCGATCACCGACGAGGAGTACGTCGCGGCCGGCGCGACGATCCTGCCCACCGCGGACGACGTCTGGGGCACCGGCGAGCTCGTGCTCAAGGTGAAGGAGCCCATCGCGGAGGAGTACCACCGCATGCGCAAGGGCCAGACCCTCTTCACCTACCTGCACCTCGCCGCCTCGCGCGAGTGCACCGAGGCGCTGGTCTCCTCCGGCGTCACGGCGATCGCGTACGAGACCGTCGAGCTGCCCGACCGCTCGCTGCCGCTGCTCGCCCCGATGTCCGAGGTGGCCGGGCGCCTGGCCCCGCAGGTGGGCGCCCACGCGCTCATGCGCGCCAACGGCGGTCGCGGCGTGCTCATGGGCGGCGTGTCGGGCACCTACGCCGCCAAGGTCGTCGTGCTCGGCGCGGGCGTGTCCGGGCAGAACGCGGCCGCGATCGCGCTCGGCATGCAGGCCGAGGTGCTGCTGCTCGACCTCAACATCGCGCGGCTGCGGCAGGTCGACGCGATCTACCAGGGCCACATGCAGACCGTCGCGTCCAACGCCTACGAGGTGGAGCGCGCCGTGCTCGACGCCGACCTCGTCATCGGCGCGGTGCTCGTGCCCGGGGCGAAGGCGCCCAAGCTGATCAGCAACGAGCTGGTGTCGAGGATGAAGCCGGGCTCGGTGCTCGTGGACATCGCGATCGACCAGGGCGGCTGCTTCGAGGACTCGCGCCCGACCACGCACTCGCACCCCACGTACACCGTGCACGACTCGGTCTTCTACTGCGTGGCGAACATGCCGGGCGCGGTGCCCAACACCTCGACCTACGCCCTGACCAACGTCACGCTGCCCTACGCCGTCGCGCTGGCGAACAAGGGCTGGGCCCAGGCGCTGCGCGACGACGCCTCGCTGGCCCTCGGCCTCAACACCCACGAGGGCAGCATCACCTACGGCGCCGTGGCCGAGGCCTTCCCCGACATCGCCTCGGTCTCGCTGGAGTCCGTGCTCGCCTGATCAGCGGGCCGCGCGCGGCCACGAGCCCCGGCACCCCTCGGTCATCGGCCGGGGAGCCGGGGCTCGTGCGTTATGTCAGGTAAGGTCGGGGGGTCATGACCGCGACCCCGCCCACCCCGCTCGCGCGCGCCGTGCGCGCCTACCTCGACCACCTCACGGTGGAGCGGGGGCTGGCGGCCAACTCCCTGGCCGCCTACCGGCGCGACCTCGCCCGCTACGAGGCGTTCTGCGCCGAGCACGGCATCACCGACCCGGCCCGCGTGTCGGAGGCCGACGTCGCCGACTTCCTGGTCGCGCTGCGCTCCGGGGACGCCGAGCACCGGCCGCTGGCCGCCTCGTCGGCCGGGCGCGCCGTCGTGGCGGTGCGCGGCTTCCACCGCTTCGCGGCGCGCGAGGGGCTCGCCGAGGCCGATCCCGGCCGGGCCGTGCGCCCCCCGGCGCTGCCCAAGCGGCTGCCCAAGGCCATCTCCGTCGCGGAGGTCGAGGCGATCCTCGAGGCGGCCGGCGCCGACGGCACGCCCCGGTCGTTGCGCGACCGCGCGCTGCTCGAGGTGCTCTACGGCACCGGGGCGCGGATCTCCGAGGCGGTCGGCCTCGACGTGGACGACCTCGACCGCGACGACGCGTCGGTGCTGCTGCGCGGCAAGGGCGGCAAGGAGCGGCGCGTGCCCGTCGGGCGCCCGGCGCTCGCGGCCGTCGAGGCCTACCTCGTGCGCGGTCGGCCGGCCCTGGCCGCGGCGGGACGCGGGGGACCTGCCCTGTTCCTCAACCACCGCGGCGGACGGCTCACCCGGCAGAGCGCGTGGTCGGTGCTGGCGGCGGCCGTGGGGCGCTCGGGGGTGACGGCCGAGGTCTCGCCGCACACCTTCCGGCACAGCTTCGCCACGCACCTGCTCGACGGGGGCGCCGACGTGCGGGTCGTGCAGGAGCTGCTCGGCCACGCGTCGGTCACCACCACCCAGATCTACACGCTGGTCACGGTCGACCGGCTGCGCGAGGTGTACGCCCTCGCCCACCCCCGCGCACGCTCCTGACCTGCGGCGTCGCCTCGCGCCGCGGCGGGCCCGGTGCGGCGCGGGCCGCGGCGCCCGGCCCCGGACGGGTGCCGGCGTCCGCCGTCGCCTTGCCTGGCCGGTCCCCGGGCCCCTAGGGTGACGCTCCATCGCCAAGGCGATCAGGTGCTGTATCGAATCAGAGGCGAGTCTGCTTGTGGCTAAGTCGACATTAGCGGCGGGGGTCGGGGAGATGGACGGCGGCGCGGGTCCGCGCGCGACAGGGTCCGAGGCGCCCACGGCCGCCGTGGGCGGGGAGCAGCCGGGCCCCCCGGCCGCGCTCGCGCTCGAGGAGGTCCTCGACGCCACCGGGCGCCCCCGGGTGAGCTTCCCGGAGCCGGCCCCGCTCGAGCACCACGGCCCGGCACGGGTGATCTCCCTGTGCAACCAGAAGGGCGGCGTCGGCAAGACCACGACGACCATCAACCTCGGCGCGGCCCTGGCCGAGGCCGGGCGGCGGGTGCTCCTGGTCGACTTCGACCCCCAGGGTGCCCTGTCGGTGGGGCTCGGGGTCAACCCGCACGAGCTCGACCTCACCGTCTACAACCTGCTCATGCAGCGCGACGTCGCCATCGACGAGGTGCTGCTCAAGACCGGCGTGCCGGGCCTGGACCTGCTGCCGGGCAACATCGACCTGTCGGCCGCGGAGGTGCAGCTGGTCTCCGAGGTAGCCCGGGAGCAGACCCTGAGCCGGGTGCTGGCCCCGGTGCTGGGGGAGTACGACGTCGTGCTCATCGACTGCCAGCCCTCGCTGGGCCTGCTCACGGTCAACGCGCTGGCGGCGTCCGACGGTGTGATCATCCCGCTCGAGTGCGAGTACTTCGCGCTCCGAGGTGTCGCCCTCCTCATGGATACCATCCAGCGGGTGCAGGACCGGATCAACCCTCGACTTGAGGTTGAGGGAATCCTGGCGACGATGTTCGACTCCCGCACGCTGCACGGTCGCGAGGTGCTGGCCCGCGTGGTCGACGCCTTCGGCGACAAGGTGTTCCACACCGTGATCGCCCGCACGGTCCGCTTCCCCGAGACGACCGTCGCGGGCGAACCCATCACGACGTACGCGTCGAGCTCGACGGGCGCCGCGGCGTACCGCCAGCTCGCCCGGGAGGTGCTGGCCCAATGAGCCGACGAGCGACGCTGCCGGGGGCCGACGAGCTCTTCCGCCGGACCTCCGAGGCGGTCGAGGCGCCCGCGCCGGGCGCCACCGCCACCGCGGTGGCCCCCGAGCCGGAGGCGCCGGTCGCGTCCCGGCCGGCCGAGGAGGCGACGGCGGCCGAGCCGGCAGCCGCGACCGAGCCGGTGCGCAGCCGGCCGACCCCCCGGCGGCGCAGCCGGGGCGGCGACCGGCGTCCCACCGGGCGCGAGCGCCACGACGAGAAGATCACCGTGTACGTCTCGCCCGAGGAGCTCGTGGACATCGAGCAGGCCAAGCTGGCCCTGCGGGCGCAGCACGGGCTCGCGGTCGACCGCGGGCGCATCGTGCGCGAGGCCGTGGCCGTGGTGATCGCCGACCTCGAGGCCAAGGGCGAGGAGAGCATCCTCGTGCGGCGCCTGCGCGGCGTCTGAGCCGGCGCAGGATCCGGCTGGCCGTCCGGGCCGGCTGGTCCGGCGCGGGGCCCGGCACCGTCCGCCACCTGCGGTGCGCCGGCAGCAGCAGCACCGGCGCGAGCGCGGATGCAGTTCCGGCGGCGGTGGCTGCGGGCCCCCGGCGCTCCGGCGCCACCCGGTGATGTCGGAGCGCCTGCGGGAACGTCTGCGCAGGTCAGGAGCCGTGGATTCGTCGACTTGGCGGTGAAGCGCCTCGTCAAGGCCCGCGCCGCGCGGGTCCGGCCGCCGGGCGGGTCGGCGTCCCGGGCCCCGCGCGGCAGGTACGGTTCCCGGCGTGATCGAGACCGCGGCCGCGAGCGCCCCCGGACCGGCGTCGCCCGCCGACGACGGGTCGCCGGACGCACCGGCCCCCGCGGCCGGGGCCGGCAGCGCCGCGCCCGCCGCGGGCTCGGGCTTCTCGGTCCGGCTCGAGGAGTTCGAGGGCCCGTTCGACCTGCTGCTCTCGCTCATCGCCAAGCACCGGCTCGACGTCACCGTGCTGGCCCTGCACACGGTCATCGACGACTTCCTCGCCCACATCCGCCGCCACGGTCCGGACTGGGACCTCGACGAGGCCACGGAGTTCCTCGTCGTCGCCTCCACGCTGCTCGACCTCAAGGCGGCGCGGCTGCTGCCCTCCGGCGAGGTGGAGGACGAGGAGGACCTCGCCCTGCTCGAGGCGCGCGACCTGCTCTTCGCCCGCCTGCTGCAGTACCGCGCCTACAAGGAGGTCTCCGGCGTCTTCGCCGAGATGATCGCCTCCGGGGGCCGGCGCCACCCGCGCCAGGTGGGCCTGGACCCGGAGTTCGCGGGCCTGCTGCCGGAGGTGCTGCTCGGCCTCGGGCCGGAGGAGTTCGCGTCGCTGGCGGGCCGCGCCCTGGCGCCGAGACCCGTTGCGGCCGTGTCGGTCTCGCACATCCACGCGGTGCGGGTGAGCGTGCGCGAGCAGGCCGCCGTCCTCGTCGACCGGCTGCGCCGCCACCCCTCGTCGACGTTCCGCGGCCTCATCGCCGACTGCGACTCGACCCTGCTGGTCGTGGCCCGGTTCCTCGCGCTGCTCGAGCTCTACCGCGAGGGCTCGGTGGCCTTCGACCAGCTCTCGCCCCTCGGCGAGCTGCACGTGCGCTGGACCGGGAGCGCCGAGGGCGAGGTCGAGGTCGCCGCCGAGGAGTACGACGGCGCCCCCCAGGCTGCTCCGGCGCCCGAGCCGGACGCGCCGCAGGCCACCGCCGACGACGTGGCCGCCTACCTCGAGGCGCTCGGCACAGGCATGGACCAGGACACACCGGACACGCCGGACATCCCGGGCGTGTCCCACGCGGTCAGCGGTGCGGCCGGCGGCGGCACGACGGACGAGGCGGAGGAGCACGGGTGAGCGAGCCGGACGACCGGACGCCGGAGGCGTCCGCGCAGGCACCCACGGGGGCGCTTGGGGCCGACGAGGCAGCAGCGGGCCCGCCGAGCCCCCCTGCGCCTCCTGAGGCCGCAGAGGGCCCTCAGGAGGCGCAGGAGCCGCCGGAGGCGGCGGAGAGCGCCGCGGCGCCGGACGGCACCGAGGAGGACGACGTCCCCGAGGCGACCCTGGGCGCCCCGAGCCTCGACGCCGCGCTCGAGGCGGTGCTGCTCGTGACCGACCAGCCGCTCGACGTGGCCAGCCTGGCCACGCTCGTGCGCCGTCCGGTGGGGGAGGTGGCCGAGCGCCTGGTGGCGCTCGCTGCCGACTACGCCGAGCAGGGGCGCGGCTTCGAGCTGCGGGAGGTGGCCGGGGGCTGGCGCTTCTACACCAGTGTCGCCTGCGCCGAGGTGGTCGAGCGGTTCGTGCGTGACGGCCAGCAGGCGCGGCTCACCCAGGCGGCGCTGGAGACCCTGGCCGTGGTCGCCTACCGGCAGCCGGTGAGCCGGGCACGCATCTCCGCGGTGCGCGGGGTCAACGTCGACGGCGTCATGCGCACGCTCACCACGCGCGGGCTGGTCGCCGAGGCGGGCCACGACGAGACGACCGGAGCGATCCTCTACCGGACCACCGAGCTCTTCCTCGAGCGGCTGGGGATCCGGTCGCTGGAGGAACTGCCGCCCGTCGCAGACTATCTGCCCGATATCGAGATGCTTGATGAATTCATCGAGCAGACCTCAAGTTGAGGTATAGCCATGAATCGTGATCGTGAAGATGTCAGCGAGATCCGACTCCAGAAGGTCCTGGCCGCGGCCGGGCTGGGCAGCCGGCGGGCCTGCGAGCAGCTGATCGACGAGGGCCGGGTCGAGGTCGACGGCCAGGTCGTGCTCGAGCAGGGCATGCGGGTGGATCCGTCCCGCGCGGTGATCAAGGTCGACGGCATGCGGATCCCCACCGCGCCGGGCCACGTCGTCCTCGCCCTCAACAAGCCGCGCGGGGTGCAGTCGACGATGAGCGACGAGCGCGGCCGCCCGTGCGTGGGGGACTACCTGCGCGGGCGCAAGGAGCGGCTGTTCCACGTCGGCCGCCTCGACGCCGACACCGAGGGGCTCCTGCTGTTCACCAACGACGGCGAGCTCGCCCAGCGCCTGGCCCATCCCTCGCACGGGGTGACCAAGACCTATCTGGCGCAGGTGCGCGGGTCCATCGAGCGGGGCCTCGGCAAGCGGCTGCGCGACGGGGTGGACCTCGAGGACGGGCTGGTGCGGGTCGACCGCTTCCGGGTGGTCACCTCCGCCCCGGGGCGCTCCCTCGTGGAGGTCGTGCTGCACGAGGGACGCAAGCACGTGGTGCGCCGGCTGCTCGCCGAGGTGGGCCACCCCGTCGAGGGACTGGTCCGGGTCAAGGTCGGGCCGATCGGCCTGGGGGACCTGCGCTCGGGCAAGGTGCGCACGCTGTCGATGCAGGAGGTCGGCGAGCTCTACGCCGCCGTCGGGCTCTGAGCGCTCGGGCTCCGACCGGTCCGGGACGGTCGACGCGGCCCCGGAGGTGCGCGCCCCGCGGCCTCCCGCGTGCGCTCCCGTGGCCGGCGAACGCCGGTCACGTTGGCACTCCCAGAACGACGTAGCGCCTGGTCGCTTCGTCGACAAAGCGCCGTGCAGACCGATCTCCCCCGGTCCACCACGGAGCACTAGATCCCTTTGTCGACAACGGCGGAGCGAGGGCGCCTCGTGCCGGGCGTCGTTTCGTCGACAAATCGCTGCGGAGCCCCGTCAGCGCCGGCGGCCGCCCGACCCCCCGCCGCGCCGCAGCGTTTGTGCTGGTCAGCAGCCCTTCACCGGCGGTGACGGTGGCGGACCCACACCGACATGACCCGGCTGGACGCACCGCGGCGCAGCTCTCGCCGCGCACGGCGGGCACGAGGGCCGCATCGCTCCCGTGGCGCGGTGGGCGTCCGGGGGAGGAGTCGGCTGGGAGACGTGTCGCATCGCCGTCAGATCGTCACGTCGCTGCTTCGACAGAAGGTTTGATCGGCATATCGACATCCTGTTATAGCGTTCCATCGGTACATCGGCAGCACGATGTACCGACCAGTCGGGGAACCGATGTGCAGACATGACGGCGACTCGGTGAGTCGCTACGTCGCGTCGTCGCGTCATCGCTAGGGTGACCTGCGACGACCAGCGAGGAGGAGCCGACGTGGCACTGCGAGCGATCCGGGGTGCCACCCGGTTGCGGGCCGACGACGCTGAGGAGATGGCTGAGGCCGTGGTCGAGCTCGTGGCGACGATGCTCGAGCGCAACGGCATCACCGGCGAGGACCTCGTGTCGATGATCTTCACCGCCACCCCCGATCTGGTGTGCATGTTCCCGGCGGCAGCGGCGCGCGGGCTCGGCCTGGGCGACGTCCCGCTCATCTGCGCCCAGGAGATCGACGTGCCCGGCGCGCTCAGCCGCGTCGTGCGGGTGATGGCCCACGCCGAGCTCGACCGGCCCCGGTCCGCGGTCAGCCACGTCTACCTGCGCGGTGCCGAGGTGCTGCGCCAGGACCTGGCGCAGTGAGCGACGTCGGCGCCACGGGGCCCCGGGGGGCGGGGGAGCGGCCGCCGGCCGAGGCGGGGCCGCCCGCCCGCGTGCTGGTGGTCGGCTCCGGGCTGATCGGGGCGTCGGTCGCCCTCGGCCTGCGCCGCCAGGGCGTCGAGGTGTGGGTCGACGACGCCGATCCGGAGGCGGTGGCGGTCGCGGTGGGCAGGGGAGCGGGCCGCGCAGGGCGCCCCAGCGACGCCCCCGACGTCGTGGTGGTGGCCGTTCCCCCTGCCGCGGCGGCTGCAGTCATCGATGCGATCCTCCGTATGTACGTCGATGCGACCGTGAGTGATGTGGCGAGCACTAAGTCTCATCTTCAACACGAGGTCGAGAGTCGAGGGTCGGATCTGTCCCGATATGTGCCCGGCCACCCCTTGGCCGGGCGCGAGGTGTCCGGCGCCGCCGCGGCCCGTGCTGATCTGTTCGCGGACCGGGTGTGGGCGCTGGCCCCGACGGCGGTGACCGATCCGGCGCGGGTCGACGTCGTGCGGCGGATGGTGGAGAGCCTCGGCGCGGTCGTGGTGCTCACCGCAGCGGCCCGGCACGACCGGGCCGTCGCGCTCACCTCGCACACCCCGCAGGTGGTCTCCTCGCTCGTGGCGGCCGGGCTCGACGGCCTCGGCGAGGCGGACGTGCGCCTGTCCGGCCAGGGCCTGCGGGACGTGACCCGGCTGGCGGCGTCGGATCCCGACCTGTGGACCGAGATCCTCACGAGCAACGCCGGCCCCGTCGCGGACGCGCTCGACGGGCTCATCGGCCGCCTGGAGGCCGTGCGGGACGGGCTGCGTGCCGGGGGCCCGCCGGGGGCCGACCGCGTGCGGGCGGCCCTGGCCGCCGGGGTCGCGGGGTCGCGCCTGGTGCCGGGCAAGCACGGCGCCGGGGCCGTGGCCTACACCGTGGTGCCCGTCGTGGTGGCCGACCGCCCCGGCGAGCTGGGGCGGCTGTTCGCCGACGTCGCCAGCACGGGGGTCAACCTCGAGGACGTCCGCATCGACCACGCGCAGGGACGCCCGACCGGTCTGGTGGAGCTCGAGGTCGCCCCTGAGCGGGCCGAGGCGCTCGCGGCCGGGCTCCGGGGCCGGGGCTGGGAGCTGCGCGTCTGACCTGCCGCTGCGCCGGGCCGGAGGAGACGGCCCGCGCTTCGACGGCGTCGCTGCCGGCGCGGTCACGGCGGTGCGCGGCCGGCGTCGGGCCCGTGGTTTGTCGTCGTGGTGGCTTGTCGACAAAGCGTGATCCGGCATGTGCGGTCCTCCGGTGGTCACGAGGAGCAGGTCCGCGGCCCGGACGCGTGCGCGAGAAGTCGACAAGCAGATTCGCCGCTGTGGCGGCACGGCGCCGCGGTGCGCACCGTGCCTGGTCGCCCGCTGGCCTAGAGTCGGGTGCCGCAGCAGGCCCTCACGTCGCCCCCGAGCCGGCCGCCGCGACCGCCCCGCGAGCCCCGCCCGACCGCCAGCCAGTCCGCCAGCCCCGACCGTCAGCCCCGACCGCCGGCCCCCACCGCCCGCGAGCCCGACCACCCGGAGGACCGACCGTGACCCGCCGCCCCAGCCCCGCCACGGCCGTCGTCGCCGTCGACGGCCCCTCGGGGTCCGGCAAGTCCAGCGTGTCGCGGGGGGTCGCCCGGGCGCTGGGCCTGCGCTACCTCGACACCGGGGCCATGTACCGGGCCATGACCTGGGCGGCGCTGCGCGACGGGATCGACCTCGCCGACGCCGACGCCGTGGCCCGCACGACGGCGTCGGCCCGCCTGGAGTGGTCCACCGACCCGGACGAGTCGCGGGTGAGCGTCGACGGCACCGACGTCTCCCGGGCCATCCGCGAGGAGGCGGTGACGGCCACGGTGTCGCAGGTGGCGGCCGAGGCCCGCACCCGCGCCGTGCTCGTCGCGCTGCAGCGCGAGGCGGTGCAGGACGCCCTCGACGCCGGGACCGGGATCGTGGTGGAGGGCCGCGACATCGGCTCGGTGGTGCTGCCCGACGCCGACCTCAAGGTCTGGCTGGTGGCCGACCCCGAGGTGCGCGCCGCCCGGCGGGCCGCCGAGGACGCCGCCGCCGGCCGCGTCGCCGCGCCGACGGCCGGCACGCTGGACGCCGTGGTGGCCGACCTCGCGCGCCGGGACGCCCACGACGCCACACGGGCGGCGTCCCCGGCCACGCGCGCCCCGGACGCCGTCGTCGTGGACGCCACGCACCTCACCCTGGCCGACGTGGTCGACGCCGTGGTGCGCCTGGTGCGCGAGCGCACCGGCGACGCCGTCGACGAGGGCGCATGACGCCGCCCCGCGGCAGCGCGGTCCGCCGCCACGCCCGCGCGGGAGGTCCGCGGTGAGCGGCCTGGTCCCGCACCGTCGCTCGGGAGGCCCGCCCGCCCCGGGGAGCGGCGCCGACTCACAGGTGCCGGGCTCCGCGACGGCGGCCGCCCCGTCGACGGCGCGGGCGGCCACCGGCCGCAACCTCGCCGCTCTGGCCGTCAAGGCCTGGCGGGTGCGCGGCCACGGTGCGGACCTGGTCCCGCGCGAGGGTCCGGTCGTGCTCGTGGCCAACCACGCGGGCGTGCTCGACGGCGTGCTCGTCGCCGCGCGCTGCCCCCGTCCGGTGCACGTCCTCGTCTCGGCCGACCTCGCGGTCCCGCCGTTCACCCACCTGCTGGCCACCACCGGGCAGATCCCGATGAGCTCGGCGTACCCGGACCGCGTCTCGCTGCGTGCGGCGTCGGCCGTGCTCGGGGGCGGCGGCGTGGTGGCGCTGTTCCCGGAGGGGGAGGCCGGGGCCGGCGACGTGCGGCACGCGCACCACGGTGCGGCGTACCTCGCCCTGACGTGCGGCGCCCCCGTGGTGCCGGTGGCGGTCCTCGGCTCGCGCCCCCGCGGCGCCCGACGCGACGCGCTGCCGCGGCTGCGCTCCGCGGTCGACGTCGTGTTCGGGGCCCCGGTGCTCCTGCGGCCCGAGGGCGATCCGCGCCGGCGGGCCGTGCTCACCGGCGCGGGCGAGCGCGTCCGGCAGCTGCTCGCCGACCATGTGGGCGCGGCGATGGCCGCGACCGGTCAGACTCTTCCCGGTCCACCGCCCCTCCCCGACACCCCGCGCCGGAGCCACACGTGAGCAGCGACGAGACGCCGACCGACCCCCGCCCGCAGGACGGGGTCGACCGCGACCTGCTCGACGACGACCTGGGCTACGACGCCGACACGGCGGCCTGGGACGACGACGAGGAGTACGAGGTCGACGACCTCGACGGCGACGCCGGCCTGCCCGACCTCGGCGACCTCGGCGACGACGAGGAACTCGACGCCGCGGCCTTCGCCGCGCTGGGCTACGACCTGGACGACCTCGCCGTCTTCGACGACGACGAGTACGGGCTGCTCCCGGTGGTGGCCATCGTGGGCCGTCCCAACGTGGGGAAGTCCACGCTCGTCAACCGGATCCTCGGCCGGCGCGAGGCGGTCGTGGAGGACGTCCCGGGCGTCACCCGCGACCGCGTCACCTACGAGGCGGAGTGGGCCGGGCACCGGTTTCTGCTGCTCGACACCGGCGGCTGGGAGCGCGACCCGCGCGGGATGGCCGCGCAGGTGGCGGCCCAGGCCGAGCGGGCCATGGACGAGGCCGACGTCATCCTCTTCGTGCTCGACGCTGCTGTGGGCGCCACCGACGCCGACGAGGACGTCGTGCGCCGGCTGCGCCGCACCAGCAGGCCCGTGCTGCTGGTGGCCAACAAGGTCGACGACCAGCGCGGCGACGCCGACGCCGCGATGCTCTGGTCGCTCGGTCTCGGCGAGCCCTACGCCGTGTCCGCGCTGCACGGGCGTGGCTCGGGCGACCTGCTCGACGCCGTCGTCGCCGCCTTCCCCGAGGAGGGCAGCCGTGCGCCGCAGCCCCGGGGCCCGCGCCGCGTCGCCCTGCTCGGCAAGCCCAACGTCGGGAAGTCGAGCCTGCTCAACCGGCTCGCCGGGGAGTCGCGCGTGGTGGTCGACTCCGTCGCCGGCACCACCGTCGACCCGGTCGACGAGCTCGTCGAGATCGCCGGCGTCACCTGGCGGTTCGTGGACACTGCCGGCATCCGCCGCCGCGTGCGGGAGGCCAGCGGGCACGAGTACTACGCCTCGCTGCGCACGCGGGCCGCGCTGGAGAAGGCCGAGGTGGCCGTCGTGTTGCTGGAGGCCCAGGAGCCGCTCACGGAGCAGGACACCCGCATCCTCACGATGGTCGTCGAGAGCGGCCGCGCCCTGGTGCTCGCGTTCAACAAGTGGGACCTCGTCGACGACGAGCGGCGGCGCTACCTCGAGCGCGAGATCGAGCGCGACCTCATCGGGGTGCGCTGGGCGCCGCGGGTCAACGTGAGCGCGCGCACGGGTCGCCACACCGACCGGCTGGTGCCCGCCCTCGAGACCGCGCTGAGCAGCTGGGAGACGCGGGTGCCCACCTCGAGGCTCAACGCGTTCCTGGCCACGCTGGTGGCCGCGCACCCCCACCCGGTGCGCGGCGGCAAGCAGCCGCGGATCCTGTTCGGCACGCAGGCCGCGGTGCGCCCGCCGACCTTCGTGCTGTTCACCTCCGGCTTCCTCGAGGCCGGCTACCGGCGCTTCATCGAGCGCCGCCTGCGCGAGGAGTTCGGCTTCGAGGGGACGCCGATCCGGGTGAGCCTGCGGGTGCGCACCAAGCGCCCCCGGCGCTGAGGTCCGGGTTTCGGGGCGGCCCGGCCCATGGGGTAGCCTTCGGCGAGCCGATCGGCGGTCCGCCGTGCGACGGCGGCTCGGGCTGTGGCGCAGCTTGGTAGCGCACTTGACTGGGGGTCAAGGGGTCGCAGGTTCAAATCCTGTCAGCCCGACCGAGGAAAGGCCCACTCCCGCAACGACTCTGCGAGGGTGGGCCTTTCGCCGTCCGGGCGGGCCGTGCCTGTCCGCTCGCGTCGCCTCTCCGCGCGACGGCGGCGTGGCGGCGGCGCACCCCCGCGGCGCGGCCGCTACGCGTGCCGGGTGCCGGCGGCGTCGAGCTCCATCACGCGCTGCAGCGCGGCGGCCTTCATGTCGTCGGGGATCTCGACCGGTCCGCCGATGCTCGCCGCGGCGATGCCGCACTGAGCCGCCTCCTCCACGACACCGCCCACCAGGATCGCGAGGTCGGGCGTGCGGTGGAACACGAGGACGCCGTGGTTGGCCAGCAGCACGGCCGGGGTGCCCGGCACGACCGCGGCGCGGATGTTGGCGATCGCGACGTCGGACCCGCGCGGGCCGTACGCCGCCACGGGGACGCCGGTCGGCAGGCCGAACATCGCCAGCGCCTCGTTCCAGCACCCGATCGGCCGGTGGGCGACGGCGAAGGCGGTGGCGTAGGGGGAGTGGGTGTGCAGCACGCACCCGACCTGCTCGTGGTCGGCGTACATCGCCGTGTGCATCGCGACGACCGCTCCCTGGATCGGCGGGAGGTCGCCCTCGAGCAGCGTGCCGTCGAGGCCGACCCGCACGACGGCCTCGCGCGGGTGGTCGCGCAGCGACGGCCCGGCGGTGAAGTACATCTCCTCGGCGCCCGGCACGCGGATGCTCACGTTGCCGTGCCCGTTGGCCGTGATCGCGCCCCCGGCCACGACCCGGCGCGCGGTGTCGATCACCTGGTCGACGAGGTCCTTGTCCACGTACCGCTCCCTCCGGGGGGTCGTCGACGCTCGCTGTCGGCGCGGTGAGTCTGGTGCCACGCGTGGTCGCGGGCAAGGCCCGCCCGCCCGGCCGACTCCGATGGCGGCCGGGCGGGGGTGCCGCTGGTGGTGCTCAGGCCGGTCCGGGGACCTCGTGCACCTGCACCTGCTGCACGATCAGCGGCCCGGACGCGTACACGAGCGGCTTGACCGGGCCCGGTACGTCCCGGCTGATGGTCACGTCGACCGTGTCGACGTAGCGGGCCGGCCCGTTGTCGACGAGGGCCAGCTTCACCTGCACCGTGCTGCCGGGGGCGAGGCCGGAGGTGCCCGGGTCGGCGACCGTCGCGATCCCGTTCACCTGCGCCTGCACGGCGTCGTCGGCCGGGAGACCGGCTGCGAGAGCCTCGTGGTCGCCGCACCCGCCGTCGTCACCGCCGCAGGAGCCGCCGCCGAGGTCCACGCGGTGCACGTCCAGACCGGTGAGGCGCAGTCCGCCTAGTTCGGGGACCCGCAGCACCAGGGACCCCCAGCAGCGGATGGTGCGGTCCTGGGGGCGGCAGGACGGGTCGGTCACGTCACCGGTGCGCTCCGAGTGCGCGGTGAGCGCGAGCATGACGTCGCCCGCCTCCGGGTGGGTGCCGGGGTTCACGGCCACGACCGTGATCCCGGTGGTGGAGCCGCCGCCCGCGGCGGAGGCGTTCGTCGCGAACCCGACGAGCGACGCCGCGACCAGCGCGAGCAGGCCGGCCAGCGCCGGCCATCGGGCGTGGGTCGTGCTCATGGACCCTCCTCGCGTGGAGAGGCTGCTGGGGGACCCGGGCCGGGTCGGCGCGCCGGCAGTGACGGCGCGCCGACCGGTCGGACGCCGAGGCCGCGCGGGCCCGGCGTCACCGGGTGCTACTTCCGTCCGCCCCCGCCGCCACCGCCGCGGCTGCCCGCGACCGTGATGGTGAGCGAGACCGAGTGCGTCGCGAACGAGCCGGCGTCGGTGCCGGTGATCGAGACGGTCGGGATCGTGAAGGTGATGGTGTAGTCGCCGACCGTCGTCACGCGCAGGTTGTAGCCGTAGACGACCGCGCCGGTGGCGTTGATCTCGGCCGTGGCCGCGGTGCCGACCGGCACGACGTAGGCACCCGTCGCGTCGTTCTTGATGCTGAACGTGGCACCGCCGTCGTAGACGCGCTGCGCCGCCGCGGCGAAGGTCGTCGGCGTGGCCGAGTAGCCCGTGGTGCCGGCGGTCGCCAGCGTGCCGTAGGCCGACTCACGGTCCAGCGCGTTCGGGTCGAGCTTGACGACCGTGTAGCCGTCCATGGCCGCGGCCGAGGCGTCGGAGTTGAACAGGCCCAGTTCGACGCGGATCGGGCTGTTGGTCTTCAGAGCGGCGTCACCCGTGAGGTTGTCTCCCCATGCGGCCGTGGCGCTCGCCGTCGTGGCCGTGTAGCACTGAGCGGTCCACGTGTTGAGGCCCTGCACGTAGTAGAAGGCCAGCGGGTCGATCGGGTACCCGGTGCGCGGGTCGCCCGAAGGTGTCACCAGCGCCGCCGGCGTGCCGGCCGGGCAGTTGACGTTGGTGAACCCGCCGCCGACCATGACCGTGGGCACCGAGAGGTTGTTGGTCAGCGTGGTCTCGCCGCCGCCGTGACCGCCCCCTCGGCCCTGGCCTGCGCCGGGCGGCGGTCCCTGGGCGGCCACCGCCGCCGTGAGCGACACCGCGAGCAGCGCGGTCGTGCTGGCGACCACGCCGATGGCCCGCGCGAGAGACGTCCTCATGTCGATCCCCCTCCTCCGGGAGCCGAACGGCACGTGCGGCCCGCGTGTGCCCGTGCACGAGGACGCACCTGACGTCTTCCATGCTCGTGCCGCAGGTACCGGGCGGTAGTGCCGTCCGACCCTCAGCGGTCCGCCGGAGGTCCCGTCACGGCTCAGACCGGGTCGTCGACGGCGGACTCGAGCACCGGCTCGGCCTCGCCGGACCGCTGCGAGCGGGCTGCTGCACGCCGACCCGCCGCCTGCTCGAGCCCCGTGGCGACCCCGACTCCGGCGAGGAGCACCACGGCGCCGCCGACGACGTCGAGCACGTAGTGGTTCGCGGTCACCACGACGACGAGCCCGGTGAGGACCGGCACGGCCCACACGGCTGCGCGCAGCCAGCGCCGGCTCGTGAGCGCCGCGACCACGCACGCGACCCACAGCGCCCACGCCGTGTGCAGGCTGGGCATCGCGGCGTAGGGGTTGCTCAGCTCCGACACCAGCGTGGAGTGCGGCGTCCAGGGCCCGGGGAAGGCCACCAGCGTGTCGACGAAGCCCGACGGCGCCCCGTGCCCGGTCTCGTCGAGCAGCCGCGGCGGTGCCACGGGGAAGAGCCAGAAGCCGACGAGCGCCAGCCCGGTGGTCGCCGCGAGGGCGTTGCGCCAGAACAGGTATCGGGCCGGCGCTGCCGTGCGGAACGCCCACACGAGCACGGCCACGGTGGACACCGCGTACACGCTCGCGTAGAACGCGTCGGCCGCCTCGACCACCCAGGGGCGCTCGAGCGTCCACTGCTGCACCGGCAGCTCGACGGCGAGGCCCATGGCGCGCTCGGCCGACAGCACCCGCAGGGCGTCGGCATACGCCCGGGACGCCGTGCTCGTGACGGTGTCGCGCACCGCCTCGTAGACGAGGTAGAGCGCCAGCACCAGCAGCAGCTCGCGCCACCAGCGCAAGGCCTCGCGCGGCCGGCCGCGGTCACCGCCGGGCGCGGGTGCACCGGTGCCCCCGGGGTCGTCGGGGCGGCCGGGCGGCACGGGGCGGATCTGCGGCACCGAACCTCCCGCGGACGCGCGCCGGTCCGGGGGCCCGGGCCGGTCGGGTCCCATCCTGGGCGAGGCGACTCCCCGACGGGCACCCGGCGCCCGTGTCTCAGCGAACCGACAGGAGGCTCACGGTCGCGTCACGGGTGGCTGCGCCAGCCTCGGAGCACAGCCGAGCGGGGAGGTCGCGATGGACGACGGTGGGACGACGGTGCTGGCGACGGGGCTCCGGCTGGACGGTCCGCTCACGTGGCGGGAGTCGCAGGTCGTGCGCGAGCGGGTCCACGACCTGCTCGACGGGCCCGGTGCCGTGACGGTCTGGCTCGATGTCCGCGACGTCACCGACATCGACCGGGTCGGCGTCGCGGTGCTGATCGGCGCGCACCACCGCGCGCACGCGCTCGGCCGCGAGCTCGCGCTCATCGACGACGGCGGCCCGGTCGAGCAGGGCCTGCTCCGCCACGGCGGCCTCGACCGGATCCGGGTGGTGGCCGGCCGGCTGCACTCCTGGGCCTGAGGCCGCGGCTCGCTCAGCCGTTCGGCGCGCCGCCGGCGTCGAGCACCACGGCGACCCGTTCGCCCGTCACGCGCTCGATGGACTCGGCGAGCGCCTCGGCGAACTGCGGGCGCCTCGTCCGCTCGAACTCGTGCGTGCCGGCGAGCTTCGTGGCGTCGGAGAAGTCGAGCGTGAGCACCCCGTCCGCGAGCCCGGCCAGCCGGCCGTCGAACAGCGCGATCCAGGCGGTGCGGTGGGTCGCCTCGAGGTCGTCGAGGACGTCGTTCCACCGCGACTTGAGCGAGGGCAGGTCGAGCACCGGCCCACCGTAGCGAGCGGGTGCGCTGCTCCCTCGTCCGGCTCGCGGGCGCCCGAGCTGGCCCGTCGCCGTGTCCTGCCAGGCCGACACACCCTCGCGGGCACCGGCCCGGTGCCTCCCGCCCGGTTACCGTGACGGGGTGAAGCGGGGACTCCTGGTCGTGCTCGGGATCGTCCTGCTGATCGTGGGCCTCGGCCTCGTCGCCGCGGGCGCCGTCGTGGCGGCCGTGCTCGGCCGCAGCGGCACCCTCACCTCGGCCCCGGCCACGGTGACCGGCAACGGCGTGGCCCTGGTGGCCGACGAGGTGGCCGTGGACGCCGGGAGCGTCCCCGTGCCGTCGTCGCTGGCGGACCTCTCCTTCGTGGTGGCCTCCTCCAACGGCGACCCGGTGTTCGTGGGTGCCGCCCCCGCCCCGGCGGTCGAGCACTACCTCGCCGGCGCGCCCTACGACGTCGTGGTGTCGCTCGAGCAGGGCACGACGGCCACCACGCGCCGCGTGCCCGGCACCCAGCAGCCGCCCCCGCCCGGCACCGAGTCCTTCTGGGTCATGCAGTCCTCGGGCGCCCCGGCCACGGTGCGGTCCGTGCCCTCGGGGACGACCCTCGTGATCATGAACGCCGACGCGACCCCCGGGGTCGCGGTGACGGTCACCGCACGGCTGGTCGTGCGCAACTCCTGGACCGCCGCGTGGGTGGCCGTGGGCGTGGGCGTCCTGGCGCTGGTGCTGGCCGTCGTGGCGTTCTGGCGCGCGCGGGTGGCGGGCCGCCGCCGCCGCGAGGCGCTGGCGGCCGGCGCGGCGGGCTCGCCCGCGACCGTGCTCCCCGCGTCCGCCGAGCCGGAGCCGGCTGCGCCCCCGGCGCCGGAGGTTCCGGCAGCACGTGCCAGGGACGCGGCCGGGGAACCGCTCGCCATCGCCGAGCAGCCCGCCGGCGTCGAGGTGGCGCCGGCCGGGGCCGACGCGCCGGCGCCCGGGCAGCCCGAGCGCGACCCGCGCTACGACGTCGCCCCGCAGGCGCCGTCGGCCTCGCTGGCCGCGCTGGTCGCCGAGGCCGGCCGCCCCAGCCACAGCGCGGGCGCCGGTGACAACGGGGACGCCGGTGACGACGGGGACGACGCGGGGACCGGCAGCCCGGGCGAGTTCGACCCGGGGGAGGCCGCGGGCCCCGGGAGCGGGGGTGCGGGTGCGGGTGCGGACGGCGGGCCCGGCGCCGGCAGCGCCGGACTCGCCGACAGCGTCGACGGCGTCGACAGCATGGACAGCGTCGGGAGCGACGAAAGCGACGACAGCGACGACAGCGACGACCCGGTGTTCGCCGCCATCGCGGAGCGCTTCGGGCTGCGCCCGGGGGAGGAGGCGCAGGACGCGCCGGCCCCGAACCCCGCCGGCCCTGACCCCGCCCACCTGGACGCCGCCGACCCGGACGCCGCCGACCCGGACGCCGCCGACCCCGAGCCGGCCACCGACCGCGACGCCGACGCCGACCCGGCATCCGCCGATCCCGAGGGCCCTGCCGATGAGGGCCCCGCCGTAGGGGGCCCCGCCGGGTCGGACCGGCCCGCGCCCGGGCAGGACGCCGACGCGCCGGACGGGCCGCACGGCGGCCCGAGCGCCGCTGGCCGGCCCCCCGGCTAGGGTCGCGCCGTGGACGTGCAGGAGACCGAGGTCCAGACCGACCGGATCCTCACCATCCCCAACGTCCTGTCGTTCCTGCGGCTGCTCGGCGTCCCGGTCTTCCTCTGGCTCGTCCTGGGCCCGCAGGCCGACGGGTGGGCGTTCGTGCTGCTCATGGTGAGCGGCGCGACCGACTACCTCGACGGCCGGATCGCCCGCGCCACGGGCCAGATCAGCCGGCTCGGCCAGCTGCTCGACCCCCTCGCCGACCGCGCGTACATCGTCGCGACGCTGCTCGGCCTGGCGCTGCGGGGGATCGTGCCCTGGTGGCTGGTCGTGGTGCTGGTCTCGCGCGACCTGGTGCTGGCGGTGGCCCTCGCCCTGCTCAAGCGCCGCGGCATCACCGGTCTGCCGGTGCACTTCCTGGGCAAGGCCGCCACCTTCAACCTGCTCTACGCGTTCCCGCTCCTGCTGCTCGGCAGCGGGGCCACGGGCACGGGGCTCTCGTGGCCGGACCTCGCCCGCACCGTCGGCTGGGCCTTCGCGATCTGGGGCACGGCGCTCTACTGGTGGGCCGGGATCCTCTACCTCGAGCAGGCCCGGCGGATCCTGCGCGGTCCGAGGGCCTGACCGGCAGCAGCCGGACCCGAGGGCGCGACGCCGGGCCGCCGGCCGTTGCAGCGGCTCGACACGCGTCAGTACGCTCGCGGCGCCGCGCCGCCACCGCCCGCGGCCCGACCGACGGAAGGCGTCCCATGGCTGGCCAGACCCCCGAGCACCTGCGCTACACCCGCGAGCACGAGTGGGTCGAGCTGACGGCCGACGGGCACGCCCGCTTCGGGATCACCGACCACGCCCAGGACGCCCTCGGCGACATCGTGTTCGTCACCCTGCCCGCGGTGGGCGCGGCCGTGACGGCGGGCAGCCCCTGCGGCGAGGTCGAGTCGACCAAGAGCGTGTCGGACATCTACGCCCCGGTGAGCGGCACCGTGGTGGCCCGCAACGACGCGGTCGAGACCAGCCCCGAGACGCTCAACTCCGACCCCTACGGCGCCGGCTGGCTGGCCGAGGTGGACCTCGGCGAGGGTGCCGGGCTCGACGAGCTGCTCGACGCGGCCGGCTACCGCGCCCTGCTCGACGGCTGAGGCACCCGCACGCGCCGGCGCGCGACCCCGTGCCTGCCCGAACCCTCATGTGGAGGTCGAGGAAGGTCGTCGGCATTGACCGACCCGGGGGCGGCCCGTACTGTCGGTGAGTCTCGACTCCGGGTCGAGATCTCCCCGGCGTCGGCGACGGAGCCGACGCCGGTGGGCGTCCGCCAGGCAGGGAGCAGTCGATGGGTCGCCAGTGCGCGCGGTGCGGACACCTCGCGGAGGACTTCGACCACTTCTGCTCCTCGTGCGGGGCGCCGCTCGCGCCCCCCGAGGACGCCCTGTCGCAGACCGGCATCCTCGGCCTGCGCCAGGCCAGCGAGGGCGACTCGGTCCCGCTGCCCGCGGTCGACAGCACGAGCGTCACCGGTCTCGGCGAGGGCCACGCCGTCCTCGTCGTCCTGCGCGGGCCGCAGGAGGGGATGCGCTTCGACCTCGACCCCGCCGTGCCGGTCGTGGTGGTGGGCCGGGCCCAGGAGTGCGAGCTGTTCCTCGACGACGTCACGGTCTCGCGCCGCCACGCCGAGCTGCGCTCCGTGGACGGCGAGTGGGAGCTGCACGACCTCGCCAGCCTCAACGGCAGCTACGTCAACCGTCGCCGCATCGACGCGCAGGTGCTCGTCGGCGGCGACGAGGTCCAGATCGGCAAGTACCGCTTCGTCTACCTCGAGGCCGCCTCCGGCGTGGCCCCGACGGGAGGTGCCCAGTCGTGACCGCCGTGGCCGCCCGCGGGCTCATGGGGATCGGCGACGTCCTGGCCGTGCTGCGCCCGGACTTCCCCGACGTCACCATCTCCAAGATCCGCTTCCTCGAGTCCGAGGGCCTCGTCGCCCCTCAGCGCACCTCCAGCGGCTACCGCAAGTTCAGCCACGCCGACGTCGAGCGGCTGCGCTACGTGCTGGCCTGCCAGCGCGACCAGTACCTCCCGCTCAAGGTCATCCGCGAGCACCTCGAGGCGATCGACCGCGGGCTCGAGCCGGCCACCGGCACCGAGGGCCCGCGCGTGCCCCGCGCCCTGGTGTCCACCGACGGGCTGCCCACCTCGGAGACCTTCCGGCCCGGCGGCGCCGACGTCCGGCTCTCCCGCAAGGAGCTCCTCGAGGCCAGCGGCCTCGACGACTCCGTGCTCGCCCAGCTCGAGGGGTTCGGCCTCGTGGTCAAGCGGGGCACCCACTTCGACGGCGAGGCCCTCGTCGTGGCGAGCACGGTGGCCGAGATGTCCGCCTTCGGCATCGAGCCGCGCCACCTGCGCGCGTTCAAGGTCGCGGCCGACCGCGAGGTGGGCCTCGTCGAGCAGGTCGTCACGCCCCTGCTGCGCCAGCGCGACCCGGAGGGCCAGCAGCGCGCCGACGACGCCATCCGCCAGCTCGCCTCCCTCTCGGTGCGGCTGCACGCGGCACTGGTCAAGGCCGGCCTGGCCGCCGAGCTGCGCCGCTGACGCGGCGGGCGACCGCTGCGGGCCGACCGGCCGGGGGCTCACGGCGTCCTCGACCACCCACCCGATCCGCCCGGTCCACCCGCCCGGCTCCGGCCGCCGTCCGTCGGGCCGGGTCCGTGCCCCTGCGCGGCACCGGCACGCCGGGTGCGTCCGGGCCCCCGCGGCTAGGGTGGTGGCATGCGCCAGATGGACGTCGTGGGAGTCCGCGTCGAGATGCCCTCGAACCAGCCGATCGTGCTGCTGCGGGAGGTCGACGGCGAGCGCTACCTGCCCATCTGGATCGGCGCCGTGGAGGCCACCGCGATCGCCTTCGCCCAGCAGGGCGTGGTGCCGGCCCGGCCGCTCACCCACGACCTGCTCCGCGACGTCCTCACGGCGCTCGGCCGCCGGCTCGAGCAGGTGCGCATCACCGAGCTCAGCGACGGGGTGTTCTTCGCCGTGCTGGTCTTCGACGGCGGCGTGGAGGTCAGCGCCCGCCCCTCGGACGCGATCGCGCTCGCGCTGCGCACCGGGACCGCGATCCACTGCGCCGAGGAGGTGCTCGGCGAGGCCGGGATCGCCGTGCCCGACGAGCAGGAGGACGAGGTCGAGCGGTTCCGCGAGTTCCTCGACCAGATCAGCCCCGACGACTTCCTCGGCGGGTCCAGCGGGTCCGGGGCGCCCGAGGAGCCCTGACCAGCCCGGCCGGTCCGCCCGACCCGGGACGCCCTGGTCCGGGCGGAACGGACCCTCGACCCTCGACCTCCACATGAGGCTTCGGCCCGCCCCGGGCCCGGGACGGCGTGTCGCGGTCCCGGACGTTGACCCGTCCCGTGCCGGCGCCTAGCGTTCGAGTCGAACGTCGACGGTGTAACTCTCGCGGTGTGCTTTCCCCCATCCCGCGGCATCGAGGCGGATGCGGGAGGTCGTGCCATGAGCGGACTCGACGAGGGCCTCACGACCCCGGACGAGCAGGTCGTGAGCGCCGGGCGCGCCCGCGCCACCGACGAGGCCGGCCGCCAGGGGCTGCTGTTCGGCGACGACATCCAGGCGATGCCCGACGACGTCGGGTTCCGCGGGCCGGTGGCCTGCAACGCGGCCGGGATCACCTACCGCCAGCTCGACTACTGGGCCCGCACCGGCCTGGTCGAGCCCAGCGTGCGCACGGCGACCGGCTCGGGCAGCCAGCGCCTCTACAGCTTCCGCGACATCCTCGTGCTCAAGGTGATCAAGCGCCTGCTCGACACCGGGGTCTCGCTGCAGAACATCCGCACCGCCGTGGAGCACCTGCGCGACAGCGGCGTCGACGACCTGGCCCAGGTGACGCTCATGAGCGACGGCGCCAGCGTCTACGAGTGCCGCAGCCAGGACGAGGTGATCGACCTGGTCCAGGGCGGCCAGGGAGTCTTCGGCATCGCCGTGGGCCGGGTGTGGCGCGAGGTCGAGGGCAGCCTCGCCGAGCTGCCCAGCGAGAAGGTCGAGCCCGGCCCCGCGGACGCGGTCGCCGGCGACGAGCTCGCCGTCCGGCGGGCGGCCCGCGCCACCGGCTGACCCCGCCGGTCGCTCCGGTTCCTCGCGCCCGCGACGCGGGCGCGGTCACGCAGGCCCGACGGCGCGCGGGCGGGTAGTCTCGGCCCCACGCCGTCCCACCCGTGCGGGAGAGATCCGTCGCAGCCAGCGGCGGACGCCGAAGGAGCAACTCCCCGTCAACCTCGCAGGCACCCCGGACCGCACGGGCAGGCGACTCTGGAAAGCGGGACCCACGTCCCCGCCGACGGTGCAAGCCGCGCCCGCGCGGTGAAGCTCTCAGGCGCGCGAACCGCGCGGACACAGAGGGGGGCTCGCCGCCGCGCGTGCGCGTGGCCGCGGACCCCGGGAGAGCCGCCGTGACCGACACCCTCACCCCCGCGGACCGCTCGGTCCTCGACGCCGACCTGCCCTTCGCCGAGCGCCACATCGGCCCCGGCGAAGACGCCGTCGCCCGGATGCTCGCCGTCGTCGGCCACGAGTCGCTCGACGCCCTGAGCCGGGCCGCCGTGCCCGAGGCGATCCGGTGGACCGAGGGCCTGGCGCTGCCCCCGGCGCAGTCCGAGCCCGAGGTGGCCGCCGAGCTGCGCGCCCTCGCGGCGCGCAACACCGTCGCCCGGTCGATGATCGGCCTGGGCTACCACGACACGCACACCCCCGCGGTGGTGCGGCGCAACGTGCTGGAGAGCCCGGCCTGGTACACGGCGTACACGCCCTACCAGCCCGAGATCAGCCAGGGCCGCCTCGAGGCGCTGCTCGCCTTCCAGACCGTGGTGGAGGACCTCACCGGGCTGCCGGTGGCGGGGGCGAGCCTGCTCGACGAGCCGACCGCGGCGGCCGAGGCCATGACCCTCGCGCGGCGCACGTCCGGGTCCGCCTCGGCCAGGTTCGTCGTCGACGCCGACACCCACCCGCAGACCCTCGCCGTCATCGGCACCCGGGCCGAGCCGCTGGGCATCGAGGTCGTCGTCGCCGACCTCGCGCAGGGCCTGCCGGAGGGCGAGCTGTTCGGGCTGCTCGTCTCCTACCCGGCGTCCTCGGGCCAGGTGCGCGACATCGCCCCGCTGGTGGACGCCGCCCACGAGCGCGGCGCCGTGGTCGCGGTGGCCTCGGACCTGCTCGCGCTCACCCTCCTCACGCCGCCGGGCGAGCTCGGCGCCGACGTCGTCGTCGGGTCGGCGCAGCGCTTCGGCGTGCCGCTGGGCTTCGGCGGCCCCCACGCCGGCTTCATGTCCGTGCGCCACGGGCTCGAGCGCTCGCTGCCCGGGCGGCTCGTCGGCGTCAGCGTCGACGCCGACGGCCACCCCGCGTACCGCCTCGCGCTGCAGACCCGTGAGCAGCACATCCGGCGCGAGAAGGCGACGAGCAACATCTGCACGGCGCAGGTGCTGCTCGCCGTCGTCGCGGCCTGTTACGCCGCCTACCACGGCCCGGACGGCCTGGTGCGCATCGCCGAGCGCACGCACCGGCACGCGACGACGCTCGCGGAGGGGCTCGTGCGTCTCGGCGCCGAGGTGGTGACCACCCGCTTCTTCGACACCGTGCAGATGCGCGTGCCGGGCCGGGCGGTGCAGGTGGTGCACGCCGCTGAGGAGCTCGGCGTCAACCTGCGCCTCGTCGACGACGACACCGTGGGCGTCAGCACCGACGAGACCACCACGCGACGCGACCTGCTGGCCGTGTGGACTGCCGTAGCCGGCGTGCTCTCGGCCCCCGCCCTACACGAGTCCGACGTCGACGCTCTCGCCGCCGCGACCACGTACGTGCTGCCCGCGCAGGCGCGGCGCACCTCGCCGTTCCTCACCCACCCCACGTTCCACGACCACCGCAGCGAGACCGCGATGCTGCGCTACCTGCGCGCGCTCTCGGACCAGGACATCGCCCTCGACCGGGCGATGATCCCGCTGGGCTCGTGCACGATGAAGCTCAACGCGACCACGGAGATGGAGCCGATCACCCAGCCGGGCTGGGCCGGGGTGCACCCCTTCGCCCCGCTGCACCAGGCCGCGGGCTACCTCGACCTCGTGCGCTCGCTCGAGGCGTACCTCGTGGAGATCACCGGGTACGACGCGGTCTCGCTGCAGCCGAACGCGGGCAGCCAGGGCGAGTTCTCCGGCCTGCTCGCGATCCGCGGCTACCACCGCGACCGCGGCGACCTGCACCGCGACGTGTGCCTCATCCCCAGCAGCGCGCACGGGACCAACGCGGCGAGCGCCGTGATGGCCGGGATGCGCGTGGTGGTCGTGGCGTGCACCGACGCCGGCGACGTCGACGTCGAGGACCTCCGGGCGAAGATCGCCGAGCACGGCGAGCGGCTGGCCGCGCTCATGATCACCTACCCGTCGACGTTCGGCGTCTACGAGGAGACCGTCAGCGAGATCTGCGCCCTGGTGCACGACGCCGGCGGCCAGGTGTACGTCGACGGGGCGAACCTCAACGCCCTCGTGGGCCTGGCCAAGCCCGGGCGCTTCGGCGCCGACGTGTCCCACCTGAACCTGCACAAGACCTTCTGCATCCCGCACGGCGGCGGCGGTCCCGGCGTGGGCCCGGTCGCGGTGCGGTCGCACCTCGCGCCCTACCTGCCCGGCCACCCGCTGCGCCCCGAGGCCGGCCCGGTCGGGCGGGGGCACCGCGACGGCGGCACCGGCCCGGTGAGCGGGGCGCCGTGGGGGAGCGCGGGCATCCTGCCCATCCCGTGGGCCTACATCCGCCTGATGGGCGGCGACGGCCTCACCCGGGCGACGCAGGTGGCGGTGCTCTCCGCCAACTACGTCGCGGCCCGGCTGCGCGACCGCTACCCCGTGCTCTACACCGGGCGGGGCGGGCTGGTGGCCCACGAGTGCATCGTCGACCTGCGCGAGATCACGAAGCAGACCGGCGTCACCGTCGACGACGTCGCCAAGCGGCTCATCGACTACGGCTTCCACGCCCCGACGATGAGCTTCCCCGTGGCCGGCACGCTCATGATCGAGCCCACCGAGAGCGAGGACCTCGAGGAGCTCGACCGGTTCTGCGACGCGATGCTCGCGATCCGCGCTGAGATCGACGAGGTCGCCGCCGGCACCTGGCCGGTGGAGCAGTCGCCGCTGCGCGGCGCGCCGCACACGGCGGAGTGCCTGCTCGGCGAGTGGGACCGGCCCTACTCGCGCGAGACCGCGGCGTTCCCGGTCGCGTCGCTGCGGCGCCGCAAGTACTGGTCCCCGGTCCGGCGCATCGACGGCGCGTACGGCGACCGCAACCTGGTGTGCGCCTGCCCGGCGCCCGAGGCGTTCGAGGTCTGAGAGCGCGCCGCGTCAGGTGAGGTAGGCGGGCTCGACCTCGCTCGTGGCGGAGTCGATGCACGGCTTGGGCTTGCTGAACAGGTAGCCCTGGCCGTGCGTCCAGCCGTGCCGGCGCAGGGTGCGCGCCTGATCGAGCGTCTCGACGCCCTCCGCGATGCCGATGAGGTGCAGACCGGCGGCGAGCGCGGCGAGGCCCTCGGAGAGCACGCCCGCGGTCTCGTCGTCGTCGAGGTGCGCGGTGAACGACCGGTCGAGCTTGAGGCCGGTCACCGGCAGGTCGCGCAGCAGCGAGATCGAGGAGTAGCCGGTGCCGAAGTCGTCGACGTGCACGCCGACCCCCAGGTCGCGCAGCGCTCGGAGGTCGTCGCGGGCCTGGTCGATCACCGACAGCACGGCGGTCTCGGTCACCTCGACCACCAGGCGGCCCGGGTCGACGTCGTGCTCGCGCAGCGTGGCCAGGAACGCCTCCCGCCAGCCGCGGCCCGCGATCTGGACCGGTGACTTGTTCACGCTGACCGGGCCCGGGAGGTCGCGCCGCTCGGCGAGCAGCGCGCACACCTGGTGCAGCACCTGGTGGCCGATCTCGACGATGAGGCCGGACTCCTCGGCAACCGCCAGGAAGTCGGACGGCGGCAGCAGGCCACGGTCCGGGTGGTTCCACCGGATGAGCGCCTCGTGCCCCGTCACGACGCCGGTGCCCAGGGCCACGATGGGCTGGTAGTGCACGACGAACTCGCCGGCGGCGACCGCGCGGCGCAGCTCGTCCTCGGTCGTGAGCCGCGCGACGGCCTGCGCGTGCATCTCCTCGTCGAAGAAGTGCCAGCGCGCCCGGCCCGCGGCCTTGGCCCGGAAAAGCGCCGAGTCGGTGTCGCGCAGCAGGCTCGCGGGGGTGGACTCCGGGGTGGACAGGGCGATCCCCAGCGAGGCCGAGGGGACGATGCGGTGCCCCTCGACGTCGAGCTCCTGGCCGATGGCCCGGCTGATCCGCTCGGCCACCTGCTCGACGTCGAGGCTGTCCTCGACCGCGGGCACCACGACGACGAACTCGTCGCCGCCGAACCGGCCGACCCGGTCGGTCGGGCGGAGCACCTCGGCGATGCGCCGGGCGATCGCGGCGAGCACCGTGTCGCCGGCGAGGTGGCCGAGGCTGTCGTTGACCAGCTTGAAGTTGTCGAGGTCGACGAAGAGCACGCCCACCCGGCCCCCGGTCCGGCGCACGGCGCGCAGGTCGGCCTCGAGCGCGTCGAGGATCCAGGCCCGGTTGCGCAGCCCGGTGAGCGGGTCGTGGAAGGCGCGGTAGGCCAGCTCGTCGCGGGCGGCCCGCTCGGCCGTCACGTCGCTGAGCGCCACCACGGCACCCGTGGGCCCGCCGTCGTCGCCGCGCAGCAGGTGCGGGCGCACCGACATCCAGCGCAGCGCGCCGCTCGCCGAGCGGTAGCGCGCGGTCAGCGCGTCGACCGTCCCGGTCCTCGCCAGAGTATCGAGCGCCGCGGCCACCGCCGGGCGGTCGTCGGGGTGCACGAGGACCTCGCACGGCTCGCCGACCAGCTCGTCGGGCTGCCAGCCCAGCGCCTGCGCGACGGCGGGGGAGATCCACGTGATCGTCCGGTCCGGGCTGCACTGGTAGACGATGTCGCTGGCGTTCTCGGCCAGCAGCCGGAACCGGCCCTCTGACTCCGCGAGGCTGCGCGAGGCCTCGTGCCGCTCGCTCACGTCGCGCCACGTGCAGAAGAGCCGGCCGCCGATCCGGAGCGCCTGGACGTCGTAGACGCGGTCGTCGTCGAGGAGCTCCTGGTGGTAGGCGAGGTCTGTGGCGACGTAGGGGGTGCCGGTCTCCATGACCTCCACGTAGCTCGCCAGGAGCCCGGACTCCGCGTGCCCGGGGAGCAGCCCGAGCAGCGTGGTGCCCACGAGCTGCTCGCGCGACATCCCGTTGTAGCGGCAGGCGGCACGGTTGGCGTCCTCGAGGCGGAAGTCCACGATGCGCCCGTCGTCGTCGCGCACCGGCGTCATCACGGTGTGGGGGTCGCTCAGCGAGTCGAGGGTCGAGCGCAGCACGGCGCGCCCCTCGGCCGCGTCCTCCCGGGCCCGCACGAGGTCCTCGACGTCGCGGACGCCGACCACGGTCGCCGCGTCCGGGCGCCCCTCCGCCGGCATCGGCGTGCGCTTGAGCGAGACCGACCGGTACCCGCCGTCGCGCGTCTTGAGGCGCACGACGGCGCTGCCGGCGTCGTCGTCGGGATGCACGAGGTCGCCGAGCCGCCGGCCGACCAGCTCGTCCGGCCGCCACCCGAAGGGGCTGTCCTCCGCCGCCGCGGCCCACACCACGGTGCCGTCCCCGTCGATCCGCAGAGCGAGGTCGGAGGCGTTCTCGGCCAGGACGCGGACGTCGTCCTCCGCGCGGTGCAGGCGCCGGTCGCGCCGCCGCATGCTCCGGACCAGGAGGACGGCACCGGCCGCGACGGCGACCTGGATCGCGAAGCGCACCCAGAACTCGGGCAGGCCCAGCTGGCCCCAGCGCGCGCCGAAGAGGATCGCGACGCCGAGCGTCGCCAGGCTGAGCAGCGTGACCGCGCGGACCGAGCCGAACCAGGCCGCGAACGCGACCACCACCCACAGCAGGGGGACCAGGCGGATCGAGTCCTGGTCGACCGCGATGCCGGTGACGACCACGTAGCAGATCAGCACGATCCACCAGCGCGGGTCGGTGGAGCCGGGTCGTCCCCCGGCCTCGGCCGGCCCCTCCGTCGTCGCGGGTTCGGGCATCGCACCACCTCCGCGTGTCAGCACGTGTGTACCCCTCCCGCCTCCTGGAGTCATGCCCGGGGCCCCCACCGTGGCCGGTTCGTGCCCGGGCGGGACGGGCCCCGGCCCCTAGGGTTGGGGGCGTGACGGACCAGGGACTCGCGCTGGTGCTCCTCGGCGCAGCAGCGGTGGCGACGGCCGGGGTCTGCCGCTGGCGCGGCATCTCGCCCGCCCTCCCGCTGCTCGTCGTCGGGCTCGCCCTCTCGTTCGTGCCCGGCCTCGTCGGCCAGGTGCCGGACCCCGAGCAGGTGCTGGTGTTCCTGCTCGCACCCCTGGTGTTCGCGCTCGCGCTGGAGACCTCCTACCTCGACCTGAGGTCGGCGTCGCGCCCGATCCTGGTCCTCGCCGTCGGGCTCGTGGTCGTGACCACACTGGTGATCGGCGGCGCGATCTCGACCATCGACGGGCGCGTGCCGCTGGCGGTCGCCTGCGTGCTCGGGGCCGTCCTCGCCCCCACCGACGCGGTGGCGGCGAGCACGGTGGGCCGCAAGGCGGGGCTGCCGCGCCGGGTGCTGACGATCATCGAGGGCGAGAGCCTGGTCAACGACGGCACGGCGCTCACGCTGCTGCGCGTCGCGCTCGCGGCGGTGGCGGCGGGCAGCGTCACGGTGGGGCAGGTGGCCTGGACGCTCACGCTCTCGGTGGTCGTGGGCGCCGGCCTCGGCGCGCTGGTCGGCGCGCTCGTGTCCTTCCTGCTGAGCCGGGTCGACGACCAGGTCGTCGGCAACGCGGCCATCCTCGTGACCCCGTTCGCGGTGTACCTCGGCGCGGAGCGGTTCGGCGGATCCGGGTTGCTCGGCGTCGTCGTGGCCGGCGTGTGGATCTCGCACGCCGGCAGCACCCGCGCGCAGGCCGAGGTGCGGCTGACCTCGAGCGTGCTCTGGGGCGAGTTCGCGTTCCTCCTCGAGTCCGTCGCGTTCCTCTTCGTCGGCCTCGAGCTGCTGTCCACGGTGGAGTCCATGACCCAGCTCACCTGGGTCGGGTTCATCGCCTCCACGCTGGTGGTCGTCGTCATCCTGCTGGTGACCCGGGCGCTGTTCATCCTCGGCGTGCGCATGATCACGCCGCGCGCGCAGCGGGTCGGGTGGCGCACGTCGGTCGTCATCGTGTGGGCCGGCACCCGCGGGCCGATCTCCGCGCTGGCCGCCTTCTCGGTCCCGGTGGTGCTCGACGACGGCACCGCGTTCCCCGGTCGGTCGGCGATCCTCGCCGTCACGTTCGGGGTCATCGTCGTGACGTTGCTGCTCTCGCTCACGCTCGGTCCGCTGGTGCGCCGGCTCGGGTTCGAGGAGGAGGACGACGCCGAGGTCGTGGCCGAGGCGCGCGACCGTGCCGCCGAGGCCGGGCTGGCGCGCCTCGACGAGCTCGTCGACGCCGCCCGCGCCGACGGCGAGGAGGTGCCCGAGCGGCTGGTGTCCGGTCTTCGCGGGGCGGTCATGGTCCGCCGGCACATCGCGACGCGGTCGCACCGCATGACCGAGGTCTACCTGGACTGGCGGCGCGAGATGCTCGATGCCGAGCGGGCCGAGCTGCACGACATGCGGGACTCCGGTCGCCTGCCGGACCCGGTGATGCGCGACCTGCTGCACGAGATCGACCGGCGCGAGGCCACCCTCAACTCCGACCGGCCCTCGGCCTGACCCGCCCGCGCCTCAGGTGAGCCCCTCGGCCTCCTGGGCGTCGAAGAGGGTCTGCTGCTCGGACCGGCCGGCGTGCATCCACGTCGCGTGCACCACCGGCCAGCCCTCCTGGGCCAGCACCCGCACCACGGCGTCGTCGTCGTCGACCACCACCACGACCCGTGCCGAGGCGGCGATGCGCCGCAGCGCCGAGGGCTTGAACTGCCGGGCTGGGCGCCGGTCCGACGACGGGCGCATGACGAGCCGGCCCTCGGGCAGCCCCTGCTCGCGCATCCACCGCTCGGTGAGGCCGCGGTGGGCCTCCTGGCGTCCGGTGAGGTAGACGATGCCGTGGCCCGCCTCGTCGAGCAGGCGGGCGAGCTCGATGCCCACCTCCAGC
Organism: Frankiales bacterium; assembly: GCA_016125335.1. Taxonomy (NCBI): domain Bacteria; kingdom Bacillati; phylum Actinomycetota; class Actinomycetes; order Frankiales; species Frankiales bacterium. Next base: position 132,193 of record WGLY01000002.1, on the reverse strand, counting down.
GGGCCGTCGGCGTCCATGGCGGCGAAGAACGCGCCCCAGTCCTTGGGCGTCCGCTCGACGTGGTGCAAGCGGTGGCGCACGTCGGCCAGCACGCCGTCGACGTCGAGGACCGCCACGGTGGAGCCGTCCGCCGGCTCCGCGAGGGCGGCCCTGGCGGCGGCGGACACCGAGCCGTCCGCGCGTGCAGCGGGCCCCGGGGGCGGCGTCGCGCTCAGGTCACCGGTCACCGCGCCAGCGTAGGCTCTGCGGCCATGACCACCGCCCTCGCCGACGTCGCCGCCGGGCTGCGCGCCGCCGTGCCCCTGGTGTCCACCCTCGGCCTGGAGTTCCTCTCCCTCGAGGGCGACACCGCGGTGCTGCGACTTCCGGACCAGGAGCCGTTCCGCAACCACATCGGCGGCCCGCACGCGGGCGCGATGTTCACGGTGGGCGAGTCGGCCTCCGGGGCGCTCGTGATCGCGCACTTCGGCCCCCTGCTCGCCGAGGTCACGCCGCTGGCCGTCGAGGCCACGATCCGCTACCTCAAGGTGGCGATGGGGCCGGTCACCGCGACGGCGACGCTGCGCGGCTCGGTCGCCGAGGCGATGGCCGCGCTCGACCGCGGCGAGCGCCCGGAGTTCAGCGTCGACGTCGAGCTGTCCACCGGCGAGGGCGACGAGCGGCTCGTGACCGGCGCCATGACGGTCCTGTGGACGCTGCGGCCGAACAACCGGTGAGCTACGCCGGCGCCGCCACGGTGGGCGCCGCGAGGTGCGCGGAGCGCCGGAGCAGCACCGTCGAGCGGATCGCCAGGTTGCCGGCCGCCGCGAGCAGGAACAGCACGAGGCACCCGGTCCACAGCCAGAACTGCCCGAACCGCTCGTAGGTGCTCGGGCCCACCAGGGGCGCGATGAGGTCGGCGATGCCGAACGAGAGGCCGAACAGGCCCATGTAGCGGCCCCGCGCGGCAGGGTCGGCGAGGTCGGACACGATCGCGCTCGCGTGGCCGGAGATGCCGATCTCGCCGAGGGTCCAGACCACCGTGACCGCCACGAACTGGGGGAGCGTGCGGGCGAAGGTGGTGAGCCAGAAGCCGAAGCCTGCGATCGCGAGCGACACCGCGATGGTGCGCGAGGGGTCCAGCCGGCTGACCCAGCGCACGGCGACGGGCTGGAGCAGCACGATGACGACCCCGTTGGTCGCCGCGACGATGCCGTAGGCCGACGTCGAGAGCCCCGCGTCGGTGACCGACAGCGGCAGCGTGAGCCCGACCTGGAAGTACGCCGTGGCCTGCAGAACCCAGCAGCCGAGCAGCACCAGGAAGGCGCGGTCGCGCAGGGCGGTGCGGAAGCCGGGCGGCTCGCCGTCGTCAGGGTCGTGCACCGGCCGCGGCGGGTCGCGCCGGATGCCGACGAGGACCACCACGGCGTAGGCGGCGCAGGTGGCGGCGTCGAGGGCGAACAGGAGCCAGTAGCCGCGCTCGGCGAGGAAGCCGGCCGTGACCGCGGCCACGGAGAACCCGAGGTTGACCACCCAGAAGATGAGCCCGAACGCGTAGGGCCGCTGCTCGGGGTCGACGACGTCGGCGACGAGGGCCTGCGACGCCGGCCGGTACATGTCGCCGAAGAGGCCGACCACGGCGGCCGCCACGGTGATGCCGACGGCACCGCGGGCGGCGCCGAGCGCGATCAGGCTGGCCGCCGAGGACAGCAGCGCGAGCGCCAGGGTGGTGCGGCGGCCGACGCGGTCGGTGAGCCAGCCCCCGACGACCTGCGAGGCCAGGGCGCCCACGCCGTAGCCGACCAGGACGACGCCCGCGCCCGAGGCGCTGAAGCCGCGCTGGGTGGTGAGGTAGAGGATGAGGAAGGGCGCGACGAACGTGCCGGCGCGGTTGACCAGCGTGCCGATGAGCACGACGTGGAACTCGCGAGGCAGCGGCGGGCGGCGCGTCACCCGGCGATGCTCGCAGCCGCCTCCGACACCGGTCGACCCGGTTCGCCGGCGTCCGGGCGGACGCCGCCGGCGCACCCGCCGGGGCGCCGCGGCCGGGGCTCAGCCCTTGGGTGGGCGCACCAGGCTCTCCAGCGACAGACGCGCGATCGGCGCGTAGGTGAGCACCGCGGCGGCCGGGCCGTCGGCCACGAGGGTGGTGCTCGTGCCGCCGCCCAGGCGGGACTCGCTGCGGTGGTCGAGGTGCATCCGCACCGGGCCGGCCACGACGTCCCAGGCCCAGCGGTGCTGCTCCTCGACCAGCTCCACCACCTCGAACCGGGCGCCGAGGTTGGGGACCACGCCGAAGACCGTGCCGGTCGAGCCGACCTCGAGCCGGTCGGTCGAGCACTCCACCCGGCGGATCTGCGGCGCCCAGGTGGACCACAGCTCCGGCTGCGAGTAGCGCCGCCAGACCAGCTCGAGGTCGGCGGCGCCGTCGGCGCGGAGGGTGAGACGCATGGGCAGCATCCTGCGCCATGGCCGCCGCCGGCCGGCCACCCGGGTGCGCCGCGGCGCGTCGCGCCCCCGCTCGGACCGTGGCCCGCCGGCGCCGAGGTCCGCGGTGTGCGACCGCCGTCGAGAGCCTGAGGCACCCGCGGCGGGTCCGGGGCGTCCGTCCCGGCCGACCCCGTAGCGTGTGCGCCGTGAGCGAGATGACCGACGCGCGCCCAGGCTGGCTCTCGCGCGAGGAGCTCGAGCAGTCCCGCGAGCGGCTGCCGATCGTCTACGTCGACGCCGTCCCGGTGCGCGTCGACGACCGCGGCCGGGTGACCGCCGTCGGCCTGCTGCTGCGGGCGATGCCGGACGGGAGCATCAGCCGGGCCCCGGTCTCGGGCCGCGTCCTCTACGGCGAGCGGGTGCGCGACGCGCTGCTGCGCCACCTCGAGAAGGACCTCGGCCCGATGGCGCTGCCGCGCATCCCGGCGTCGCCCTCGCCGTTCACCGTCGTCGAGTACTTCCCCGACCCCGAGGTGTCCGGCTTCCACGACCCGCGCCAGCACGCCGTGTCGCTGGCCTTCGTCGTCCCGGTGGCGGGCGACTGCACGCCGTCCACCGACGCGCTCGACCTGCAGTGGATGACGCCCGACGAGGCCGCCAGCGACGCCGTGGCCCTGGAGATGACCGGCGGCCAGGACCGCCTGGTGCGCCTCGCCCTGGCCTCGGTCGGGGCCCTGCCGTGACGTTGCTGCGCACCCCGCGCCTGCTGCTCGAGACGCTCTCCGACGACGAGGCCGCGGCTGTGCGCAGCGGCGACCGCGACGGCCGTGCCTGGGCCGACGACTACCCCACGGAGGGCGACGTCCTCGTGGCCGGCGTCGTCCTCGAGGCCGGCGAGCACCGCGACCCGTCCGGACCCCTCGGGGTGTTCCAGGTGCGGCTGCGCGAGGGCGGGGACGCCGTCGGAGGCATCGGGTTCCTGTCCGCGCCCACGGCCGACGGCGAGGCGGAGGTCGGCTACGGCCTCGCCGAGTCGGTGCGGGGACGGGGCCTGGCGACCGAGGCGCTGCGGGCCGTGTGCGCCCACGCCGCGGAGCACGGGGTGCGCGTGGTGCTGGCGCTCACGGACCCGGACAACGTCGCGTCGCAGCGCGTGCTCGAGCACGTGGGCTTCGTGCGCGACGAGGTGCCCGAGCAGACCGAGTCCGGCCCGATGCTGCGGTGGACCCTGCCCGTCGGCGGGTGACGCGTCCGAGCCGACCGCCCTGGGTGCGTCAGGGCGTGCGCCGGCGCAGCGTGGCGGCGCCCGCCGCGAGCAGAAGCACGGCCATGGCGGACACCACGGCGAGGTCGACCCAGAAGCGCGCGTCCGGCGTCGGGTCCACCGCGACGCGCTGCAGCGCGTCGAAGGTGTACGTCAGCGGCAGCAGCCACGACAGCCACTCGAGCACCGGGGGCAGCTGGTCGGTCGGCACGATGAGCCCGCACAGCAGCAGCTGGGGGAGCAGGGCGACGGGCATGAACTGCACGGCCTGGAACTCGGTCTGCGCGAAGGCGCTCACGAACAGGCCGAGCGCCGTCCCGGTGAGCCCGTCGACGACGGCGAGCAGCACCACCAGCCACGTGCTGCCCGCGACGTGCAGGCCGAGCCACCAGAACGAGACGCCGGCGACGACGAGCGCCTGCACCACGGCCAGCAGCGAGAACGCGAGCGCGTAGCCGAAGACGAAGTCGCCCTTGCCCGTGGGCATCGAGAGCAGGCGCTCCAGCGTGCCGCTGGTGCGCTCGCGCAGGGTGGCGACGGACGTGACGAGGAACATCACGAGCATCGGGAAGATGCCGAGCAGCGGGGGTCCGTACTTCTCGAAGTCCGCGTCGTCGAGGATCCAGGCCAGCAGGGCCATGAGCAGCGTGGGGACGACGAGGATGAGCCCGATCGTGCGCGGGTCGTGGCGCAGCTGGTCGAGCACCCGTCGGGCCGTGGCCAGCGTGCGCGTCGCGGTCACGTCGGCCCTCCCTCGACGAGGTGCAGGAACGCGTGCTCGACGTCGTCGGCCCCGGTGCGCCGCAGCAGCTCCTCGGGCGTGCCGTCGGCGAGGAGACGGCCGTCGCGCATGAGCAGCAGCCGGTCGCAGCGCGAGGCCTCGTCCATCACGTGGCTCGACACGAGCAGGGCGACCCCGGAGTCGGCGAGCCGGTGGAACAGCGCCCACAGGTCGCGGCGCAGCACGGGGTCGAGCCCCACCGTGGGCTCGTCGAGGACGAGCACCTCAGGCCCGTCGAGCAGCGCGGTGGCCAGCGACACGCGGCTGCGCTGGCCGCCGGAGAGCCGGCCCACCAGGCGGTCGGCCTCGCGGGTGAGGTCGACTGCCTCGAGCACGCGGTCGACCTCCGAGCGGGGCGCTCCCAGGATCGTGGCGAAGTAGCGCAGGTTGCCCGCGACGGTGAGGTCGGCGTACACCGACGGCGCCTGCGTCACGTAGCCGACGCGCGAGCGCAGGCCGCGCGACCCGGCCGGCTCGCCGAGCACGGTGACGCTGCCCGACTCGACCACCTGCACGCCGACGACCGACCGCATCAGCGTGGTCTTGCCGCAGCCGCTGGGGCCGAGGAGCCCCGTGACCTCGCCCGAGGGCACCTCGAAGGAGATCGCGTCGAGGGCGAGGACGCCGCCGCGCCGGACCGTCAGGTCCGTGACCGTGATGGCCGCGAGGGCCGGCGTCGTCACGCCCTCGACGCTAGCGCTCGCGCACGGGCGAAGGCCGGACGACGAGCGAGTCGAGCAGGTGCTCGGTGGCGTGGGCGATCTCGTCGACCGCGCGGTCGAACGCCTCACGGTTGGCGTTCGACGGCGCGCGCATGCCGGCGACCTTGCGCACGTACTGGAGCGCCGCGGCGCGGGCGTCGTCCGGCGTCGCGTCCTCGGTGTACGGAGGACGCAGGGTCTTGATGCTGCGGCACACGGTGGTCTCCTTCGTCGGGTGGGTCGGACGTCCGCGGCCCCGCGCCGTCCCGGTGCTCCCACGGACGCTAGTCCGCGGCGATCTCCTCGACCCTGCCGTCCTCGACGTGCCAGCGCCGGGTGAGCCGCACGGTGTCGAGCATCCGCCGGTCGTGGGTGACCAGCACGACCGTGCCGTCGAAGGACTCGAGCGCCTCCTCGAGCTGCTCGATGGCCGGCAGGTCGAGGTGGTTGGTCGGCTCGTCGAGCACGAGCAGGTTCGTGCCCCGGGCTTGCAGCAGGGCCAGGCCGGCCCGGGTGCGCTCGCCCGGCGACAGCGAGGACGCCGGGCGGCCCACCTGGTCCGAGCCGAGCCCGAACTTGGCCAGCAGCGTGCGCACGTCGGCGGTGGGCCACGACGGCACCTCGCGCGCGAAGGCGTCGACGAGCGGGTCGTCGGTCTCGAACGCGGCGCGCGCCTGGTCGACCTCGCCCACGAGCACGCCCGAGCCCACGCTCACCAGACCGGAGCTGGGGGGAGTGCGACCGAGCAGGAGGCCCAGCAGCGTGGTCTTGCCGGCGCCGTTGGGCCCGGTCACCGCGACGCGGTCGCGCAGGTGCAGCTGGAGGTCGACCGGACCCAGCGTGAAGGACCCCCGGCTCACCGTCGCGTTGCGGGCCACGCTGACGATCTCGCCGGAGCGCGGGGCCGCGGCGATCGAGAACTGCAGCTGCCACTCCTTGCGCGGCTCGTCCACCACCTCGAGACGCTCGATGAGCCGCTCGGTCTGCCGGGCCTTGGCCGCCTGCTTCTCGCTGGACTCCGCCCGGAAGTGGATGACGTTCTTGTCGTTGTCGCGGGCCTTGCGCCGGGCGTTCCTGACCCCCTTGGCCATCCAGGCGCGCTGCTTGCGCGCCCGGGCCTCCAGCTCGGCCCGGCGCCCGGCGTACTCCTCGTAGGCGAGCCGGGCGCGACGGCGGGCCACGGAGCGCTCGTCGAGATAGGCCTCGTAGCCGCCGCCGTAGGTGGTGATCCGCTGCAGGCTCCGGTCGATCTCGACGACTGTCGTCACGGTGCGGGCCAGGAACTCGCGGTCGTGGCTCACCACGACCACCGGGGCCTCGAGACCCGCGACGAACTCCTCGAGCAGGTCGAGCCCGTCGGCGTCGAGGTCGTTGGTCGGCTCGTCGAGCAGGTAGGCGTCGAACCGGGACAGGAGCAGGGCGGCCAGACCCGTGCGGGCCGCCTGACCGCCGGAGAGCGCCGTCGTGGGCAGATCGAGGTCGATGTCGAGCCCGATGTCGTCGACGACGACGGCCAGCCGCTCGTCGAAGTCCGCTCCGCCCAGGGCGAGCCAGGTGTCCAGCGCGTCGGAGTACGCGACGTCGGCACCGCTCGCGCCCTCGGCGAGCGCGTGCGCGGCGGCGTCGAGCGCCCGGTGCGCCGGCGCGACGCCGGTGCGTCGCGCCAGGTGGTCGCGGACGGTCTCGCCGGCGACCAGCTCGGGCTCCTGGCTCAGGTGGCCCACGTGGGCGGTGGGCGGCGTGAGCACCACCGTGCCGGAGTCGGGGGCGCGCAGCCCGGCCAGGATCCGCAGCAGGGTGGACTTGCCCGCCCCGTTGGGACCGACGAGGCCGATGACGTCGCCCTCGGCCACCACCAGGTCCAGGCCGGAGAACAGCACCCGGTCGCCGTGGCCGGCGGACACGCCCCGGGCCTGGATCGTCGCGCTCACCGGAGCATCCTGCACCGGGGACGCCGGTGCGCACGCCGAGGTTTGGGCGTGGCGGGCGGTCAGGCGGCGGCGGGCTCCGCGGCCGCGACCCGCGACGACGGCGCCCGGGTGGCCCAGAACGAGCCGAGCAGCACCAGCGGGAACCCGATGAGCGTGCCCACGGTGAGCGGCTCGCTGAGCACCACGATGCCGAGGACGACGGCGACCGCGGGGTTGACGAAGGTGATGACGGTGGCGCGCACCGGGCCGGCCTCGGCGATGAGCGCGAAGAAGAGCACGAACGCCAGCGCGGTGCACACGAACGCCAGCACGAGCACCGAGACGACCACCTCGGTCGAGGGCAGCCCGGGCGCCAGGCCGAGGAAGGTCCAGGGCAGGTACAGCACGGCCACGACGCCGAGCGAGCCCGCGATGACGCCCACCGACGGCACGTGCGCCAGCCGGCGCGCGGCCATCGCGGGGGCCACGGCGTAGAGCGTGGCGACGGCGAGCAGCTCCACCACGCTCAGCAGGTCGATGGTGCCGCCCGCGAGGTCGAGGCCCACCAGACCCGCGACGCCGAGCACGCCGACCGCCAGGCCCGCGAGGCGGACCGGCGTGAGCGCGTGCCGCTCGCCGAGCAGCCACGCGACGACGGTGCCCACGATGGGGACGGCGGCGAGCATCAGCCCGGCGAAGCCGCTCGGCACGCGCTGCTCGGCGTGGCCGAGCAGCACCCAGGGCACGGCCATCTCCATGAGGCCGAACGCGACGACGTAGGGCCAGGCGCGCAGCGCCGGACGCAGGGCGCCGGCCCGCGCGGCCAGCGGCAGCAGCACGAGGGCGCCCAGCAGCGTGCGCAGGCCCGCGATCGTGACCGGCGAGAGCTCGACGACGGCGATCTTGATGAACAGGTAGGGGATGCCCCAGATCACGCCCATGGCGGCGAACAGCGCCCACGCCCGCGGCGACATGGCGGCAGCGCCCGACGCGGACGACGGCGCGCCCTCACCGGGACCGACCGAGGTGCTCATGCGCCGGAGCCTACGACCCGGCACCGACGACGACCGGCGGGTATCGGACCTCGCGCCGCCGCCCTGCCCGGGTCAGCCGAGGTAGTCCTCCTCGGTGTCCTCCTCCTCGCGCGACGACGTCAGCCACGAGGGCAGCGAGGCGGGGTCGATGTGGAACCGGGTCGCGACCGTCTCCGGGTCGACGCCCCACGACGTGAGCTTCGCCAGCGCGCTCTCGCGCGCGTCGTCGAGCCGCTTGCTCAGCAGCCGGCGCACCGACCACGACAGCTCGCGCTCGCGCAGCGCAGCCTCGACCAGCTCCTCGTCGTCGAACGGCAGGCCGTACGCGCGCGACACCCCGGCCGCCGTGTCGTAGCGGTAGTCGTGCCCGGGGGAGGGGGCGAAGTCGCCGGGGCGCAGGTTCATCGCGTTCTTCACGTCGAACAGGTGCACCAGGAACGACACCAGTGGCACGTGGGTGCCGTGCGGCCGGCCCCAGTAGTCCGTGGCGTGGCGCACCAGCGTCGTCGGGTCGGCGACGGCGACCGGGTCGGTGGGGTGGGTCACGTTCACGTGGCCGGCGTCGGCCGACAGCGCCTGCTCGCGCCCGCCCACGTACTGGAGGCCCCCGCTCGTGAGCACCTCGGGGTGGCGCGGCCGCAGCGCGCGGTCGGTGCGGCTGTACACGGGGACGCCGCAGTACAGGCCGCCGGAGAAGCCGAGCGAGCCCAGCTCGTCGACCAGGCCGGGACCGAACGCGTCGAGGGCGATGATCGACCCGAGCGACTCGCCGAACGTCACCAGCCGCATCGCGGGGTTGACCTCGGCCGCGCGGGCTGCGACGGCCCGCGCGTAGACGGCGAAGGCGGCGGAGGCGCGGGCCCGGCGGGGCATCGCGACGGCGGAGGGGACGTTCGCGTAGGGCACGGCGGCGGTCGTGCAGTCGCCGGCGGTGAGCAGCTCGGCGCTCTCGGTCTGCACGTAGGAGACGTAGCCGTCGCCGGTGGGCGCGGCGAGCACCAGCAGCGAGCGCGAGAAGCCGCCGAGGCGCTCGATCTCCTCCACGAGGGACCGGGCGTCCTTCTCGGGGTCGCCGCTGAGGGCCTCGTAGGGCAGCCAGGCGCGCACCGGGTCCGTGCACGGGCGTCCCAGCACCTGCTCGAGCTCCTCGGCCGAGTACGCCTGGGACACGAAGCGCCGGCCCTCGCGGCCGAGGTCGGCGAACTCGTAGGCCGAGCTGATGCCGCCCGTGACCCCGGGCCGCGAGGGCACCGCGGCGTACGCGGCCTCGAGCAGCCGCTCCTGCACGGCGACGCGCGAGGAGTAGAAGGCGAAGCCGGCGGCCCCGGCGAGCAGCACGCCTCCGACGAGCACGGCGTGGCCGCCCGCGACCGCGGCCGTGGGCGGGTCCTGCGAGCCGGTGAAGAACTTGGCGAGCGCGACGGCGGCGGCGCGGTCGACCGCGAGGCCGGCCACCGTCGCCCCGGCCACGGCGGCGGACCTCGCCAGCGCCATCGGGAGGTTGGCGCCCTCCTGGAAGGCGGGCGGTGCGACCCGGGCGCCGGGTGTCGGGGGCAGCGAGAGCCACTCGACCATGCGGGGGTGCCGAGCTCCCGCGCCGAGCACCGCCCCGGCGAGCACCACGCCGACCCCGCGCACGGCGGGGTGGGTCGCGCGCCAGGGCCCGGGCAGGGTCAGCAGTGTGGCGTCGCCGACCGAGACGAGCGTGGTGGCGCCCGCCGCCACCGTGAGCAGCTCCGCCCCGGCACCGAGCGCCGCCTCGCCGAGGGGCATGCGCTCGCCGTTGCCGGCGAGGGTCGACGCCGTCGAGCGCACCCGCGCGGCGAGCACCGCCGAGCCCGCCGTGACGGCGCCGGCGACGACAGCGGTGCGCACCGACTGCCGGACCCGGGACGGGTCGCCGAGACCCTGGCTCGTGCGCAGCGCGGCCGTGGACAGGCGCGCGGCCTGGAAGGCCACCGCCATGCTGACGCCGGACACCAGGGCGCGGTCGAACGGCGGCCGCGGCAGGGTGCCGGCCAGCCGGCTGAGCGGGTAGACGGCGCTGGCGGCGAGCAGGCCGGCGCGCCGGGCCTCGGTGAGCCTCGGCTCGAACCGCGCCATGACGTCCACCTCCTCCCTTCCGCCCCTCCGGCGGGCGGGGCGGGGCGAGGCCGCCGCCGGGTCCCGCACCAGCGCGCACCCATCCTGCCGGACGGCGGCCCGCCGCCCCGGGCGAACGGGCGTCCCGCCGGGCGGCCCGCGTCGGTTCGGGGTCGTCGGGCCGGGCCGGCCGGTCGCGCCGTCCGGGCCGGGTTCCGTGGCGACGGGTCGGGCCGGATCCTTCCGGGAGTACCGGGCGCGCACGCAGGGCCGCGGCTAGCGTGAGCCGCGCCGTACGGAGGAGGTGGCCGAGGTGCGCCGCGCCGCGCTCGTGCTCGCCCTCGTCGCGGTGGTGGTGCCGCCCCTCGGCCCCGGTGCGGCGTACGGCGCGGTCCTGCCGGCGACGGCGCGGCCCGCCCCGACGGTCGGTCCGACGGACGCGTCGGCCGGACCCGCCGCGGATGCGGGGAGCCCGGCGCTGCCCCCGCGCGACCCGGCGCCCGCCGGGGCCCACCACCGGCGCCTGCCGCTGCCGTGGACCGGCCCGGTGTTCGCCGTGGGCGACTCGGTGATGCTCGGCGCGCTGCGCTGCCTGCCGGCGTACCGGATCGAGGCCGACGCGCGGGGCAACCGGCAGGCCTGGCAGGGCGCTGCCCTGCTCGCGGCCCGGCGGTCGCACCTGCCCCACGTCGTCGTGGTGCACCTGGGGACCAACGGCGGCATCGACCGCACGTGGATCGACACGATCATGCGCACGCTCGGCCACGGCCGGCGCGTGGTGTGGGTGACGCTCCAGCTGCGCAACGACTACGCGCGCTACAGCTACGAGGACAGCAGCAACGCGGCGATCCGCGCCGTGGTCCGCCGGTACCCCAACGCCCGGATGGCGGACTGGAACGCCGTCTCGGAGCCGCACCGCAGCCAGTGGCTGTGGGCGGACGGGATCCACCTGCGGCCCGAGGGCTGCCGCGCGTACGCGCGCCTGGTCGCGCACGTCGCCCGCGCCGCCACGGTGTAGTCCTCGCCCGGGTCCCGCCCCGGCGACGTCACTGGTGGAACGGTCGCCGCCCGGGCCCGGGCGCAGCCGTCGCACCGGTGGCATCCGGCGCCTCGTGGCGCGCCGCGGGCGCGACCCGGCTCGTGGCACGCTGGGCGCGAGGACGACGGCCGCCACGCGGCGCGGGCGGGGCGACAGGACGGAGCGGACGTGGCGACGGCGGGCGCGGAGATCGGGGTCATCGGCGGCTCGGGGCTGTACTCGCTGCTCGAGGGCGGCGAGACCGTGGAGGTCGACACGCCCTACGGGCCGGCGTCGAGCCCGGTCACGGTGGCCGACGTCGACGGGACGCGCGTGGCCTTCCTGGCCCGGCACGGGCTGCGCCACCAGCACCCGCCGCACCGGGTGAACTACCGGGCGAACGCGTGGGCGCTGCATAGCCTGGGCGTGCGGCGCGTGCTCGCCCCGTGCGCGGTCGGCTCCCTGCGCTCCGACGTCGGGCCGGGGTCGCTCGTGGTGCCCGACCAGCTGGTGGACATGACGCGGGGTCGCGTGCAGACCTTCCACGACGTGTTCGAGCACGGACCGGTGCACCCGGGGTTCGCCGACCCGTACTGCCCCACCGTGCGCGCCGCGGCGCTGGCGGCGGCGCGCGGCAGCGGGTGGGACCCGGTGGACGGGGGAGCGATGGTGGTGATCGAGGGTCCGCGCTTCTCCACGCGCGCCGAGTCGCGCTTCTTCGCCGCGCAGGGCTGGCTGCTCGTGAACATGACGGGCCACCCCGAGGCCGTGCTGTGCCGTGAGCTCGGTCTCTGCTACGCGCCGGTCGCGCTCGTCACCGACCTCGACGCCGGGCTCGCCGAGGGAGAGGGCGTCAGCGTCGACGAGGTGATGGCCGAGTTCGCGCGCAGCACGGACCGGCTGCGCTCCGTGCTCCTGGCCGCGGCGTCCGGCCTGGGCGGCGCGCCGGTGGTCTGCGCCTGCGCCGCCGACGCCGGCTGACCCCCAGACCCGACGTCACTGGTGGAACGGTCGTCACCCGGCCCGGGAAGCGACCGTTCCGCCAGTGACATCGCGCCGTAGCGGGGCGCGCATGGGGTCGGTGGCGAACCGGCGGAAGCCCTCGGCGGGGGCGACGAGTGCGCGGAAGCCGAAGGCCTCGGCCGCGCGGGCCGGGGAGGCCGTGACGTGCCGGACGTCGCCCACGCGGTGCTCGCCGGTCACCACCGGCGCCGGTGCGCCCGGCCCGCATCCCGCCGCGACCGCCTCGGCCATCTCGCGCACCGTGCACACGTGGCCGGAGGCGATGTTGAAGGCGCCGCCGACGCGCCCGGGCGCCGTGAGGGCCAGGACGTTGGCCCGGGCCACGTCGTGCACGTGCACGAAGTCGCGGCGCTGGCCGCCGTCCTCGAACACGCGCGGCGCCTCGCCGCGCTCGCAGGCGCTGCGCACGATGCTCGCGACGCCGGCGTAGGGCGTCTCGCGCGGCATCCGCGGCCCGTACACGTTGTGGTACCGCAGCGAGACGACGTCGGCCCCGGTCGCGTCGGCGTACGCCGCGGCCAGGTGCTCCTGGTGCAGCTTGGTGGCGGCGTAGACGTTGCGCGGGTCGGTTCGCGCGTCCTCGGTCACCAGCGCCGGCGTCAGGGGAGCGCCGCACGTCGGGCACGGCGGCTCGAACATCCCGCGGTCCAGGTCCTGCCGCCGGCGCGGTGCCGGCACCACTCGGCCGTGCCGAGGGCAGTCGTAGGCGCCCTCGCCGTACACGACCATGCTCGACGCCTGCACGAGTCGACCGCGGAACCCGTTGCGGTGCATGGCCTCCAGCAGGGTCGCCGTCCCCAGCGCGTTGTCCTCGACGTAGTGGCGGACGTCGCCGAAGTCGACGCCGAGGCCCACCCGTGCGGCCTGGTGGCACACGGCGTCGGCGCCTCGCACGGCGTCCAGCACCGCGTCGAGGTCGCCCACGCGGGCGCGCCGGTGCTCCGCGCCGTGATGGAGGTAGTCGGGCTCGACGGCGTGCGCCGCGGGCGACACCGAGTCGAGGGACACGACGTCGTGGCCGTCGGCCACCAGCAGGTCGACCACGTGCGAGCCGATGAAGCCGGCGCCGCCGGTGACGAGCACCCTCATGCGCGCGCCGCCCGGGTCACGGCCGCGCCGGCGAGGCGGGCGACGGTCGCGGCGAAACGGCCCTGCGGCGCCAGCGCGGCGACGGCGAGCGCGTCGTCCCAGCGGTCGACGTCGCGCAACGTGGGCAGCGGCTCGGGCTCGAGCCCGAGCGCGCGCAGCCGCCGGCGCTGACGCTCGCCGGTGCTCGCGTCGCTCATGGGGACGCCGGCGAACATGCCGCGCCGCGGCTCGCGCACCGCGAGCGCCCACCAGCCGCCGTCCTCCGCCGGGCCGAGGGCGGCCGGACCGTGCTCGGCGAGCCGCAGCGCCTCGTCGACTCCGGCTGCCGTGAGCTGCGGGGTGTCCATGCCGATCTGGAGCGTGGGCCCGCGCATGTGCGCCCACGCGTTCTCCAGCCGCTCGGCGAACGAGCCACCGCGCTGCGCGACGACGTGGGCCCGGCGGGGCAGCCACGGTCCCGGCGTGCCGTCGAGCGCCACCACGCACTCCTCCGCGCCGCTCGCCAGCACGGCGTCGAGGGTGTCGTGCAGCGCGGCTGCCGCCACCTCGGCGGCGCCGGCGGGGTCCAGCGGCGGGCACAGGCGCGTCTTCACCCGGCCCGGCACCGGCTCCTTGGCCATCACGAGGACCCTCATCCCGCCTCCCGCAGCAGCCGCGACATGTCCCGCCCGGCCCGCGCGGTGCCGCGCAGCGTGCCGGTCACCTTCGAGCGCCCGATCCGCGGCCGGTAGGCCACGGGCACCTCCTCCACGCGCCACCCGGCCCGGCCGGCCAGCAGCACCATCTCCAGCGGCCAGCCGAAGCGCCGGTCGCGGATCCCCAGCGACAGCAGGGACTCTCGGCGCGCGGCGCGCATCGGCCCGAGGTCGCTCACCGCGACCCCCGCGAGCCGGCGCACCTCGTGGGCGAGGTAGCGGTTGGCCAGCCGGGCGTGCCAGGGCCAGGCGTCGCCCCCGCCCGCCCGCGCCCCGAGCACGAGGTCGGCCGTGCCGTCGGCCACCGGGCCCGTCACCCGCGGCAGCTCGACCGGGTCGAGGCTCGCGTCGGCGTCGAGGAACGCCACGACGTCCGCCGTGCAGGTGAGCAGGCCGGCCCAGCACGCCGCGCCGAAGCCGCGCCGCGGCTCCACGACGACGTGGGCTCCGTGCCTGCGCGCGACCTCGGCCGAGCCGTCGGTGGAGCCGTTGTCGACCACTACCGGCCGGTGCCCGTCGGGCATGCGCGAGAGCACCCAGGGGAGGGCCGCCGCCTCGTCGAGCACCGGCAGCACGACGTCGACCGTCACGGCTGGGACTCCTTGCGCACGTAGAGCAGAGCGGGCTTGGTCGCGACGTCGGTCGGGGGGAGGAACACGTCCCCGGGCACGAGGTCGGTCGTGACGAGGGTGAAGTCGCGCTCGAGCCGGCCGCCGAACAGCGCTGCGTGCTCGGGGCTGTCGAGCACGACGGCGTCGACGCCGTCCAGGGACCACGGCAGCTGGGCCGCGAGCGCGTCCCGGGCCGGCCCTGGCCGGGTGGCCAGCAGGTCGTCGACCGCGATGAGGGACGCGTGCGGCGGCGCGCCGGCCAGCCGTGCGTAGTAGGGGTGCGAGAGGACGAGCACGGGGCCGGGGAGCCGGGAGAGCTGCGCGACCAGCGCGTCGCCGGCCGCGCGGTCGGCGGCGGTCGGGACCAGCCCCGTGTGCCAGCGCGTCATCACGACCACCTGGAGCGCCACCAACGCGGCCGCGCCGAGCCCGACGAGCGCCCGCCGGGTGCGCAGCACCGCGGCGATGCCGAGGCCGAGCAGCACGGCCGTCGCGGCGTGCACCGGGATCGCGACGTTGACGTAGCCGCCGTCGTGCAGCCGCCCGGCGAGCGCGGCGAGCGCGAGGCCGAGGCACGCGGCGAGCACGAGCTGCGTGTCCTCGCCGGGGCGACGCGGCCACGGCCGGCCGCGGTGCACCCACAGCAGGAGCGCGCCGAGCAGCACGACGGCGAAGGGCAGGGCGACGTCGACCACCCAGAAGGCCGCGAGCCACTGGAGGTCCGCCCCCTGCCCCAGCAGCTGGCCCACGACGTACGGCGAGTACCAGCCCCCGGTGAGCGCGTCGCCGAGCAGCACCGACCCCACCGCCCCGCCCGCGAGGAGGGCGGACGCCGCGACGCCCGCGGAGCGCCGCCGCCAGAGCAGCCAGGCCAGCACGGGGGCGGCCACGGCCAGCGCGTTCTGCTTGGTGAGGAACGCGAGCAGGAACAGCGCGCCCACGAGGAGACCGCCGCGCCAGGTGCGCGCGCGCAGGGCGGCGTAGGCGGCGCCCAGCACGAGCGCGAGCAGCAGCGAGTCGACCCGGGCGGCGTCGAACCACGCGGCGCTGACCCAGTAGGTGCCGGCGAACAGCCCGGCCGCACCCAGCCCCGCGGCGAGGGAGCCGGACACGTGCCGCACCACGAGGACGACCAGCGCCAGGGCGGCGAGGCTCGCCACGAACGAGACGGCGCGCAGCGTGGGCAGCGACAGCCCCGTGACCCGGGCCAGCTCGCCGGTGACCCAGAAGTACAGCGGCGGGTACGGCCAGGGCGTGAAGCCGGTGGTGGGGGCCGCGTAGAGCGGGAGCCCCTCGGTGACCCGGGCCGACACCTCCACGGTGCTGCCCTCGAAGTACTGGAGCTCGTAGGGGTAGCCGATGCGCGCGAGCGCTGTGAGCACGTAGGCCAGCACCGCTCCCACGCCCACGGCGCCGACCGCGACCGCTGCGGGTGAGCGCGGCGCGAGCCCCGTCGTGCCGTCCGGGCGCGCGCCGGGGCGCGGTCGGGTGAGCAGCACGTCCTCGACGCTAGGTGCCGGTGCGACCGGCTCCCAGGCCTCGCGCGGGCACGTAAGGGATCCGTAGCACCTGCGCCGCGGTCCCGGTGCCGGGCGTCGCGACGTCACGAGTCCGTAAGCGCGTGGCCGGTCCGGCTCCGCGGCGCCGTCCCTAGCGTGACGAGGGTGCGAGACGACGAGGTGGACGCAGCGCCGCGCGGGCCGAGGTGCGCGTGGCGCGGACCCGAC
Organism: Frankiales bacterium; assembly: GCA_016125335.1. Lineage (NCBI taxonomy): Bacteria > Bacillati > Actinomycetota > Actinomycetes > Frankiales > Frankiales bacterium. The sequence goes on along the minus strand of WGLY01000002.1, from coordinate 115,849 downwards.
GGGCGGCGGGCGTGAGCACGGCCGTGGTGGCCGGTGCGTGGCCCGACGCACTGCTGGGCAGCACGTCCCGGCACCGCCGCACGGTCACGATCCACACCGACACCGGCAGCGCGTACGGCGTCGACGTGGCCCGGTGGCACGCGGCGGCCGACGACGCCGACCTCTCGGTGCTCGAGCGGGCCGTGGGGCCGGTGCTCGACATCGGGTGCGGGCCGGGCCGGATCCTCGAGGCCCTGCGGTCGCGCCACGTCCCCGCGTTCGGCATCGACGTGAGCGCGGCGGCGGTGCGCGCGGCACGCGCCCGCGGTGCTGCTGCCGGGCGCGTCGACGTCTTCGGCGCGGTACCGGGTGCCGGGCGCTGGTCGACGGCGCTGCTCCTCGACGGCAACGTGGGGATCGGCGGCGACCCGGACCGGCTGCTGCGCCGCGTGCGCGAGCTGACCGGGCCGCGCGGCCGGGTGCTGCTCGAGGCCTGGCCCGAGCCGGTCCCGGTGCGCAGCCGCCTGATCCGCGTGGCCCACCGCGGCCTGCTGTCGGACTGGTTCCCCTGGGCGCTCGTCACCGTCGAGCAGGTGGCCGACCACGCGGCGGCCGCCGGCTGGCGGGTGGCCGACGTCTGGCGCAGCGGCGGCCGCTGCTTCGTGGCGCTGGACGGGCGGCCGTGACGGCGACCGGGCCCCGGCGGCGGGTGCGACCCGTGCGGGATGCGGGGGCGCCGCCGGACCTGCCCGTGTTCGCCGACGACGCGTTCCCGAGCCCGCTGCGCCACGCGTGGCTGGTCACGCGGGCCGGGGCGCTGCTCGCCACGGCCATCTCGGTGTGCTTCCTCACCGGTCTCGTGAGCCACCTGCACCAGCACCCGGTGGCCTGGCTCCCGCTGCCGCCGGACCCGGCGTGGGGCTACCGGCTCACCCAGGGGATCCACGTGACGACCGGGCTCGCCGCGATCCCGCTGCTGGGGCTGAAGCTGTGGTCGGTGTACCCGCGCCTGTGGGCGTGGCCACCGGTGCGCTCCGCCGGCCACGCGCTGGAGCGGCTCAGCGTGGGGCTGCTCGCGGCCGCCACCGCCTTCGAGCTCGTGACCGGCACGCTCAACCTCGCGCACCTCTACCTGTGGTCGTTCCTGTTCCCGGTCGCGCACTACGCGGTCGCGTGGGTGGTGTTGGGCTCGGTGCTGATCCACCTCGCGGTCAAGTGGCCCCTGGTCGTCGAGGCGTGGCACGCGCGCGCCGGCGGGGGACCGGCGGACGACGACCCGCCGGGGGAGGGGGCCCTGGACGGGAGCCGGGTCCTCTCCCGCCGCGGCGTGCTCGGCGCCGCGCTGCTGGGGTCGGCCGCCGTCGCCGCCGTCACCGTGGGCCAGACGCTGCGACCGCTGGGCTGGGCCGGGCTGCTCGCGCCGCGCTCGCCGCAGGACGTGCCGCTCGGCGTGCCGGTCAACCGCACCGCCGTGGACGCCGGCGTCGTCCCGGCGGCGCAGCACACCGGGTACGCGCTGACCGTCCACGGACCGACGCCGCGCTCGTTCGCCCTCGCGGACCTCGCCGCCCTCCCGCAGCACGAGGTGGAGCTGCCGCTGGCCTGCGTCGAGGGCTGGAGCGCCGTCGCGACCTGGGGCGGGGTGCGCCTGCGCGACGTGCTCGACCTGTGCGGGGTCGACGGCGGCTCCACCGTGCGCGTCGTGTCGCTGGAGACGGACGGCCTCTACGCCACCGCAGAGGTGCCGCCGCAGTTCGCGCGGCACGAGGACACCCTGCTGGCGCTGCGGCTGGCCGGCGCGCCGCTCACGCTCGACCACGGCTACCCGGTGCGGCTGATCGCGCCGGACCGCCCGGGCGTCCTCCAGACCAAGTGGGTTTCCCGGATCGAGGTCGTGTGACCGGCCGGCGGGTGGTGGGCGGCATCGGCGTCCTGGCGATCCTCGTGGGCGTGCTCGAGGTCGTCACCAACTGGGATGCCGCCTCGCCCTTCGGCCTCGCGGCGTTCCTGGTGGCCATGGTGGTGCTCGACGACGTCGTGCTCGTCCCGGTGGCGCTGGGCGTCGGCTGGCTGCTGCGCCGCACGGTCCCCGGCTCGGCCCGCCCGCCGGTGCAGGCGGGGCTCGTCGTGCTGACCGGCCTGGCGCTGGTGGCGCTGCCGTTCGCGCTCTCGCCAGCCCGCGGCGGCGAGAGCGGCACGCTGCTCACCCAGCCCTACCTGCGCAACCTGGTGCTGCTCGCCGGAGTGGTCGCCGTGGTGGTGGCGGCCGCCGTCGTCGTGCGCCGGTCCCGTCGGGATCAGCGCAGCAGCGAGACGGGCAGCCGCAGCCGGCGGTAGAGGGCGTGGTCGACGTAGCCGGTGGGCCGCAGGCCGTGGCGCGACTGGAACCGGATGACGGCGGCCCGGGTCTGCGTGCCGAAGTAGCCCGACTGCGTCACCTTGAGCTGGCGCTGGAGGGCCTTCACGGCCGCGCCGCGCGAGCGCAGGTGCAGCACCGCGGGCCGCAGCCGCGGGGTGGCCGAGACGACGGGCGCGGTCGGCGTCGACGGGGTGAGCACCGGCAGGCGCATCCGCCGGTAGAGCGCGTTGTCGACGTACCCGGTCGGGGTCAGGCCGTGGCGCGACTGCCAGCGCGCCACGTAGGACTTCGTGAGCGGGCCGAAGTAGCCGGTGGGCGTGACGCCGAGGTGCTGCTGCAGCGCCTTCACCGCCGGGCCGCTCATGCCCAGCCGCAGCACGGCCGGGCGCAGCGTGCTGGACGCTGCCGGCGTCGACGTCGGCGACGGGGACGCGCTCGGGGGCGGCGTGGGCGTCGGTGTCGGCGTCGGGGTGGGTGTCGGGGTCGGGGTCGGGGTGGGCGTGGGGGTCGGGGCCGGGGTCGCGCCCACGACCGCGAACCACGTCGAGCGCAGCCCGGAGGACGCACCCGGCCACGACCACGCCGAGCGCAGCGCCGACGGCGACGTCGTGGTGCGGTGCAGGTCGCCGGTGGGCGACACGGAGTCGAGCACGACCACGGTGGGGGTGCCCCCGAGGTCGCCGAGCCCGTCGCGACCGCCGATCGCCATCGACGTGAGCCGGTCGCCGGACGGGATGAACCGCGTGAGCACGCTCACCGGCAGGCTGGCCGACCACGCGTGGCTCGACGACTTCGACAGCGCGTCCCACGGGTCGGCCTGGGCCGGCAGGTAGGGCATCCCGCCGCTGCGCGAGTAGCCGCCGTTGGCCGCCGCGAACATGGTGAGCGCCGGCGCGCCGCGGTAGGTGAGCACGCGGTCGCGCGTGGCCGTGACGGCCGCCGTCGTGGAGGCGTAGCCGCGCGGCACGTCCTTGCTGCGGCCGCCGGCCACCGTGCCCGTCGCGACCCCCGGGTAGTACTGGCAGGTCGCCGCGCACACGTCGTAGTTGCGCGAGCCGCCGTACACGTAGGCGAGCCGCGCGGCGTAGGAGCGGGCCGCGATCGCCTGGGCCTGGAGCGTGGCCGGTGCCGACGACGGCCCGATCTCCGAGGCGACCACGGACGGCAGGTAGGCCTCGGGGTCGACCATCGACACGGTGATCCACGAGTGGGACGTCGCGGTGGTCGTGCGCAGGGCCACGGTGCTCGGTTCGGTGCGCGTCGTGCCGTTGACCAGCTCGATGCGCACGCCGTCGGACTCGGTGAACCCGGTGCCGTAGGGCACGACACTCAGGTTGCGCCACGGCGTCCCGGCGCCCTGGTACTGCAGGCGCAGCCCCAGCGACGGGTTGCCCTTGTTGTAGGGGATCATCCGCCACCGCTGCGGCGACGGGGCCGCCGGCAGCGCGAGCACCTGGCCGTCGGGGGAGGCCAGGCGCAGCTTCGGGCTGGTGGTGACCGCGAGCTTGAGACCGTCGTTCGCCTCGACGTAGACGCGCAGCACCGGCCGGGTCGCGCCGGCCGGGGTGCCCGGCCAGAAGCGCTGCCAGCTGGTCGGGGCGACCACGGAGTTGGTGGTGCCGGGGTAGTAGTGCGACAGGATCTGCGCGGCCGTGAAGCCGGCGCGGCCGGCGTACTGGGCGCCCACCTGCGACATGCCGATGCGGTGCCCCCAGCTGCGGCCGGTGATCGGGAACGCGCCGCTCGAGGGGACGGCCGAGGAGACGTAGCCGGCGGGCAGCGCGGGCAGGCCGCCCGCCGCGGACGCGACGGAGCTGAGCGCGGGGAAGCCGACCAGGCCCACCGCGCCCGCCGTGAGCGCGACGACCGACCACCGGGCGAGACGTCGTGCGCTCATGCGGTGGCCGGGGTCGTCGGGATCGTCGTCGCCATACCCAGTGCCTCGGCCGCCCGCGCGCCGGGCTGAAGCGGCGGCGGGAGGGTGCGCGGGTCCGACGTCCCATGCGTCCGATAGAAGGACGGCAGTCGGCTGCCGTGCCGCCTTGCGGGACACGGGCGGCCACCCCGACGGATCTGGTCCGGGTCCTGGACAGGTCTGGGGCGACCCCGCGCCGCCGGGACGTTTTCCTGGGCCCGCGAGGGGTACGCGCGCCCTTCAGCGACTCGGTGCGGCACCTGGAGGGCACATGTGGAGGCGAGCACGACACGGTCATCCCTGGGACCTCGCGCAGGTGGCCATCCTGGCCGGCGTGGTCGCGACGCTCGTGGCCCTGCTCGCGGGGCTGCGGTGGGGCGTCCTCGCCGGCCTCGTGACCGGGCTGGCGCTCGGCGCCGGCGTCGTCACGACCTACGGCATGCTGCTGCGCCGGCACCTGGTGGCGGTCCGTCGCCAGGCCCGGGCCGGCATCCTCGCGCTGTCGTCGATGCTCGAGCAGGCGGCCGCCGTCGACGGGCACCCGGCGGAGTCCGAGCCCCGCGAGGACTGAGCGTCGCGGCACGGCCCGCGGGCCGGCCGGTACGACGCCGACGAACGGCGTGACGCGGGCCGTCGCGTCGCCGGGACGCCGCGGGGCGCCAGGGCATACGGTGCGTCCGACCTGGCCGCCCCGTCCCTGGAGACCGCCGCGTGAGCATCGAGGCTGCGGGCCCGCCCCCGGCGTCGACGACGCCTGAGGCCACCTCCCGCCTGCGCCGGCGGATCACCGGCGTCTCCCTCTGGTCCTCGGCCGCGGACGCCCCGTTCGAGCGCCGCCCCACCGACGCCGTGCTGCTGGCGCTGTGCCTGGCCGCGGTCGCGCTGCTCTCGATCGCGGCTCCGGGGCCCACCACGGTCGACGACGCGGCGTCCTCGCTCATCGACGCCCTGCCCGGCCTGCTCGGCTGGTTCTGGGAGACCGCGTACGCGCTGGCGCTGATCTGGGCCGTCCTGCTCGTGCTGCTCGCGGCGTCCTCCCGCGGCCGCCGGCGGCTGCTGGGCGCGCAGGTGGCCGTGGCGCTGCTCACCGCGCTCGCCGCGAGCGCGCTGGCGCTCGGGGGCGGGGCCACGTGGGGCCAGATCGGCTCGGCCCTCGGCTCGTCCGAGGCCTCGGCCACCTACCCGGCCATCCGCCTGGCCGTGGTGCTGGCCGTCGTCGCGGTGTCGGCGCCGTACGTGTCACGCCCGCTGCGGCGCACGGGGTGGACCCTCGTGCTCGGCGGCGCCGTGGCCGGTGTCGCCATCGGCATCGACACGGTGCTCGGGATCGCGACCGGGGTGGTGGTGGGCGCCGGGTCGGCCGCCCTCGTGCACCTGGCCATCGGCTCGCCCGGGGGGCGGGTGCCGCTCGACCTGGTCGCCGCCGAGCTCGCCGACCTCGGGGCGTCGGTGACCGGTCTCGAGCACGCGCCGGCCGACCCGCGCGGCGTCATGACGGCCGTGGGCCGCGACGACGCCGGACGCCGGGTGCTCGTGCGCATCTACGGCCGCGACGCGTCGGAGAGCTCGCTGCTGACGAGCCTGTGGTCGCGGCTGTGGTACCGCGGCGGCGTCCTCTCGACCCGCGTCGGGCGCCAGACCCAGGTGGAGCACGAGGCGTTCCTCACCCTGGTGGCCGAGCGGGCCGGCGTGCCCGTGCAGCCCGTCATCACGGCGGGGACGGCGTTCGGCCGCGACGCGCTGCTCGCGCGGTGGGACGAGGGCCGCACCCTCGCCGACCTCGACCGCGACGAGGTGACGCCCGAGGTCCTGGCGGGGCTGTGGGCGGCTCTCGGCGCGCTGCACGCGGCCGGGCTCAGCCACGGCCGCGTGCGCCCCCGCTCGCTGGTGGTGCGGGACGACGGCTACGCCCTCGCGGACCTGTCCTCGGGGTCCACCGGCCCGGCGGGGGCCGAGCTGGCGGCCGACGACGCGCAGCTTCTCGTGTGCACCGCGGCGGCCACCGACGTCGCGACCGCCGTCGCGGCCGCCCACGCGGCGCTGCCGCAGGAAAGGCTCGTCGCCCTGGTCGCCTACCTCCAGCCGGCCGCGCTCGACCCGGACACGCGTGCTTCGGCGAAGGCCGCGCCGTGGTCGATGGAGGACCTGCGCGCCGCGGTGGTCGAGGTCACCGGCGTCGAGGCGCCGCCGCTGGAGAAGCTGCGCCGGGTCACCCTCGCCTCGGTGGGCATGGTGCTCGTGCTCGGGCTGGTGGCCTACGCGCTCATCTCGGCGGTCGCCGGCATCGGGCTGAGCACGATCGTGCAGTCCTTCCAAGGTGCGCAGTGGGGCTGGGTGCTCGCGGCGGTGCTGCTGGCTCCCGTGATCCAGGTCGGCCAGGCGGTCGCGACGCTGGGTGCCTCGACCACCAAGCTGCGCTTCGGCCCGCTGCTCGGCCTCCAGTACGCGATCGCGTTCATCGGCCTGGCCGTCCCGTCGTCGGCCGGGCGCATCGCGCTGACGATCCGGTTCTTCCAGCTCGTGGGCAGCAACCCGACCGCCGCGGTGACCATCAGCCTCATCAACACGATCGGCGGCCTGCTCGTGCAGATCGCCGTCATCCTGGTGACGCTGGTGTCGGGGCTGGTGTCGCTCACTCCGCCCGCGCAGACCGACGAGCCGTCGCTGCGGCAGGCGCTGGCCGGCGTCGACTGGGGCAAGGTGCTGGTCATCGTCGTGCTGCTGGCCCTGGCCGCGGTGCTCATCGCGCTCGCCATCCCTCGCGTGCGCGGCTTCATCCGGGCCCGCACCGCCGACACCCGCGTGGCGCTGCGGGTGCTGCGCTCCCCGCGCAAGGTGCTGCTCATCGTCGTCGGCAGCGTGGTGTGGAACGTGGTCGCCGCCATGGTGCTCGGCACCTCGCTGCGCGCGTTCGGCGGCGAGGCGACCTTCGCGGAGCTCATCCTCATCAACACGCTGGTCGCGCTGTTCGCCGGGCTGATGCCGATCCCGGGCAACATCGGGGTGTCGGAGGCGGCGCTCACCGCGGGCCTGGTCGCCATCGGCGTCGACCAAGTGGTGGCGCTCTCGACGGCGCTGGTCTACCGCGCCGCCACCTTCTACATCCCGCCGATCTACGGCGCTGTCGCGCTCAAGGGCCTGCGCAACCGCGGCTACCTCTGAGCCCCGCAACGATGATCGCCCCAGGCGGAGTACCTGGGGCGATCATCGAGATGTGGTGTCCGAGGGGGGACTTGAACCCCCATGCCCTTTCGGGCACTAGCACCTCAAGCTAGCGCGTCTGCCTATTCCGCCACCCGGACGTGCGCACGGCGATCACCTCGCCGGACGACCCGCAGAGCATACAACCGTCCCCGACGCGGGACGAAACCGACGACCTGCGCCAGGATGGCCGGGTGACCGAGACCACCGCCGCCGCGCTGCCCGCACCGCTCCCGGACGCAGAGGCCGAGGTGGTCGAGCTGGTCCGCGACCTGATCCGGATCGACACGTCGAACTACGGCGACGGCTCCGGGCCGGGCGAGGCGGAGGCCGCGGAGTACGTCGAGGGCCGCCTGCGCGAGGTGGGACTGGACCCGCAGCGGTACTCGTGCGGGCCCCGGCGCGACGGCGTCGTCGTCCGCATCCCCGGCCGCGATGCCTCCCGCGGCGCGCTCATGGTGCACGGGCACCTAGACGTCGTGCCCGCCCGCGCCGAGGACTGGTCGCGGCCGCCCTTCGCCGCGGAGGTCGACGACGACCTGGGCGTGCCCATGGTCTGGGGCCGTGGGGCCGTGGACATGAAGGACATGTGCGGCATGACCCTGGCCGTCGTCCGCTCGTGGGCGCGGGCCGGGATCGTGCCGGAGCGCGACATCGTGGTGAACTTCCTGCCCGACGAGGAGGCGGGTGGGGAGATCGGCTCCCACTGGCTGGTCGAGCACACACCCGAGATGTTCGAGGGCGTGACCGAGGCCGTCGGCGAGGTGGGCGGGTTCTCCCTGACCGTCCGCGACGACCTGCGGCTCTACCTGGTGCAGACGGCGGAGAAGGGCATCGGCTGGCTGCGCCTGCGCGCCACGGGGCGCGCCGGCCACGGGTCCATGCTCAACGACGACAACAGCGTCACGGCCCTGTGCGAGACGGTCGCCCGGCTCGGCCGGCTCGACCTGCCGGTGCACGTCACGCCGGCGGTGCGCGACTTCCTCGCCGTGCTCTCCGAGGCGACCGGGGCCGACCTCGACCCCGACGACATGGACGCGACCCTGGCCAAGCTCGGTCCCATGGCCACGCTGGTCGGGGCGACGCTGAAGAACACGGTGAACCCCACGATGCTCTCCGCCGGCTACAAGGTGAACGTCATCCCCGGCGAGGCCGAGGCGCACGTCGACGCCCGGTACCTGCCGGGGCACGAGGACGAGATGTGGGCCGCTGTGGACGCCGCCCTCGGGGAGGGCGTCGTCCGGGAGTTCGTGCACCAGGACATCGCCGTGGAGACCACCTTCGACGGCCCGAGCATCGACCTCATGGCGGCGGCGCTGCGCGCGGAGGACGAGCACGCCGTGCCGGTGCCCTACATGCTCTCCGGCGGCACGGACGCGAAGGCGTTCTCCACCCTGGGCATCCGCTGCTACGGCTTCGCGCCGCTGCGGCTGCCCCCGGCGCTCAACTTCGGCGCGCTGTTCCACGGCGTCGACGAGCGCGTGCCGGTGGACGCGCTGCACTTCGGCACCCGGGTGCTCGGGCGCTTCCTGCGCGCCGTGTGACGCCCGGCCGCGACCCGGAGGAGGCTCAGGCCGTGCGCACCGCGCGGAGCACGCGGCGGCGCAGCCGCACGCGGCGGCGACCGTCCGGGTAGAGGCGCAGCCGGGCCAGCTCCCACGAGCCGTGCTCGGCCAGCTCGACGAGGGCGGCCCGGGCGGCGTCGCGCGGGGTGCCCCGGGGCAGGGTGATGTCGCGGTACTCCCAGGTGGAGCTCCGGGCCGCCGTCATGCGCGACATTGTGCGCCCGGGCCGCCCTGGGCAGGGCGAGACCCTCCCGGTGCGAGGTCGCAATCGTGCCTCAGACCAGGGCCGGGCCGGCCCCGCTCGCCCAGTGCAGCAGCTCGACCAGCCGGGTGCGGCGGGGCCGGTCGGTCGTGCCCGCCACGAGCTGGGTCAGCGCAGCGGTGCCCATGCCGTGCACCACGCTGACGTGCTCCGTGCCGGCGCGCATCCCGGCGTAGAGCACGGCGCGGGTGAGCGAGGCGGGGGCGCTGCCGGGCAGCACGATCACCACGGCGCGCCAGGCCTGGGCCGGCACACCCGCGAGCGGCACCACCTGCGGCGGGGTCCCGTCCAGGCCGTCGACGACCTGCGCGGGCTCGAGCGCGCCCTCGGCCAGCAGCACGCCCACCTCGGCGGCGGGCACGCCGAACGCGCGGGGGATCGACGTCGTGAGCAGCTGGTGAACGCGCCGGACGGCCTCGTCCGGCGAGGCGACCGGCACCGTCACCCACGACCGGTCCTCGCCGGCGCCCTCGCCGGAGGGCCAGCGCCCGGCGGCGACCTCCTCGCGCGCCTGGTCGAGCAGCCGCGGGCCGGGGCTCTCGTCGGCGCGCAGCACGGGGCACACGCCGGAGGCCGCCAGGTCGAGCGCCACCGCCCCCGGGCCCGGCCCGAGGGGCAGCGCGTGGTCGAGCGAGAACGCCAGGACGGCGTCCTCGGGCAGGTCCTCCACGGCGGCCGCCGCGTCCTCCACCGTGGTGAGGTGCGCGTCGTCGAGGACCACGCACGGCATCCCGGGCGGCAGGGCGGCGTCCAGCTTCCGGCGACGCGCCTGCGGCTGCGAGCCGGTGACGACCGCGAGGCGGTTCTCCGCGGCGAGCGCGGCGAGCCCCTCGGCCAGCAGCTCCTCGTCCTCGGCGAGGTCGGTCAGGGCCACGGCCCGGGCCCCGCGCCACGGGAGCTCGGTGACCTCGCCGGCGTCGATCGCGTCGCCGACGGCGTCCGCCGGGCAGAGGCGGGTGACGATCTCGTAGGGCAGCACGGTGTGACCCGCTGCCGAGGCGGCGAGCAGGAGCTCCACGGCGGCGTTCAGCGCGACGCCCCGGGGTGGTCGGGGTAGCCCAGGGCCGGCGCGGAGACGTCCTCGAGCGCCGTGACGATCTCGTCGGGCAGCTCGAGCTCCTCCACCGTGAGCGCGCCCCGCAGCTGGGCCGCGGTGCGCGCCCCGAGGATCGGCGCGACGACCCCGGGGCGGTCGCGCACCCACGCCAGGGCCACCTCGAGGGGCGCCACGCCGAGCCCCTCGGCGGCGGTGCAGACGGCGTCGACGACGCTGCGCGAGGTGTCGTCCAGATAGGGGGAGACGAACCGCGCGAAGTGCGAGGAGGCCGCGCGCGAGTCGGCCGGCGTGCCGTGCCGGTACTTGCCCGTGAGGACGCCGCGGCCCAGTGGCGACCACGGCAGGATCCCGAGGCCCGCGTCCGCCGCCGCGTCGACGACCTCGCGCTCGATCCCGCGCTGGAGCAGGGAGTACTCGACCTGCGTGCTGACGAGCGGCGCCGCGTGCGAGCGCGCCGCCTGCAGCGCGGCGGCCTTGGCGGTCTGCCACCCCGAGTAGTTGGAGACGCCGACGTAGCGCACCTTGCCCGAGCGCACCGCGGCGTCGAGCGCCGAGAGGGTCTCCTCGAGGGGTGTCGCCGGGTCGAAGGCGTGCAGCTGCCAGAGGTCGACGTGGTCGACCCGCAGCCGGCGCAGCGAGGCGTCGAGGGCAGCGAGCAGGTGCCCGCGCGAGGCGTCGAGGCGCCGGGCCGTCCCCGGGCGGGAGACGGCCTTGGTGGCGACCACGACCGCGTCGCGGCCCACCTCGTCGAGCAGCGCGCCGAGGACCTCCTCGGACATGCCGTCGGCGTAGACGTCCGCGGTGTCGACCAGCGTGCCGCCGGCCTCGAGGAAGGCGAGCAGCTGGTCGCGGGCCTCGTGCCGGTCGGTGTCGCGGCCCCAGGTCATCGTGCCGAGCGCGAGCCGGGAGACGTGCAGGCCCGACCGGCCGAGGGGACGCTGCTCCATGGCGCGAGACCCTATCCGGGACGGCGGCGCCACGAGGGCTAGGCTCCGCGGGGATCGCCGCCACGAGAGAGGTCAGTCCATGCGCCTGGGAGTCAACCTCGGCTACTGGGGGGCGGGCAACGACGCCGAGAGCCTCGAGCTCGCCCGCGAGGCCGACCGCCTCGGCTACTCCGTCGCGTGGGTCGCAGAGGCCTACGGCTCCGACGCCGCCACGGTGCTCGCCTGGATCGCGGCGCAGACCGAGCAGATCGACGTCGGCTCGGCGATCTTCCAGATCCCCGGCCGCACCCCGGCCCTGACGGCCATGACGGCCGCGACCCTCGACACCCTGTCCGGCGGCCGGTTCCGGCTCGGCCTCGGCGTCTCGGGACCGCAGGTGTCCGAGGGCTGGCACGGCGTCCGGTTCGACAAGCCCCTGGCCCGCACGCGCGAGTACGTCGAGATCGTGCGCAAGGCGCTGGCCCGGGAGAAGGTCGTGCACGACGGCGAGTTCTTCACGCTGCCGCTGCCCGACGGCCCCGGCAAGGCGCTGACGCTCACCGTGCACCCCGTCCGCGAGCGCATCCCGATCTACATCGCCGCCATCGGCCCGAAGAACCTCGAGCTCACCGGCGAGATCGCCGACGGCTGGCTGGCCGTGTTCTTCGCCCCCGAGTTCGCCGAGGAGCTCACCTCCTCGCTCGCGGCGGGGCGCGCTCGCGCGGGTCGCACCATGGAGGGCTTCGACGTCGTGCCCACGGTGCCGGTGGTGATCGGCGACAACGTCGCCGCGTGCGCCGACGCCGTCCGTGCGTACAGCGCGCTCTACATCGGGGGCATGGGCAGCCGCGAGAAGAACTTCTACAACCGCCTGGTCTCGCGGATGGGCTACGAGGACGCCGCCGCGGAGGTGCAGGAGAAGTACCTCGCCCGCGACTACGCCGGCGCCGGCGCGGCCGTGCCGCTGGAGTTCATCGACCGCACGGCGCTGATCGGGCCGCGCGAGCGCATCCAGGAGCGCCTGCACGCCTACGCCGAGGCCGGCGTCACCACCCTCACCCTCGCCACCTACGCCGGCACCATCGAGCAGCGCGTGGCCACCCTGCGGACCATGACCGAGGTGCTCGACGCCTCGGGACTGGGGGAGTGAGCGTGAGCTACTTCGAGGCCCTCGTCCTCGGCATCGTCCAGGGGCTCACCGAGTTCCTGCCCATCTCCTCCACCGCCCACCTGCGGATCGTGCCGGCCCTCGTCGGGTGGGGGGACCCCGGTGCGGCGTTCACCGCCGTCGTGCAGCTGGGCACGATGGCCGCGGTGCTGGTGTTCTTCTGGCGCGACCTGTGGCGCATCGCGTCGAGCTGGGTGCGTGCGCTCTACCAGCCCGAGCCGCGCGGCACGCTCGACGTCCGGCTCGGCTGGTACCTCGTGTACGGCACCATCCCGATCGCGGTGCTGGGCCTGGCGTTCCGCAACCAGATCGAGACGGGCGCGCGCGACCTGCGCCTCATCGGGTGGGTGCTGATCCTGTTCGGCATCGTCCTCTGGGCGGTCGACCGCATGTTCCCGCAGCGCAAGACGATCGCGGACCTGCACCTGCGCGACGGCCTGCTCTACGGGTTGGCGCAGTCGCTGGCGCTGGTGCCCGGGGTGTCGCGCTCCGGGGCGACGATCACGGCTGGTCGCGCCCTCACCTACACCCGGGCCGACGCCGCGCGCTTCTCGTTCCTGCTCTCCGTGCCCGCGGTGGTGCTCTCCGGGCTCTTCGAGGCGCGCAAGGTGGGCGAGGCGGGCGGTCCCGCCTGGGGCCCCACAGTCCTCGCCACCCTGGCCGCCTTCGTCGTCGGTTACGCGTCCATCGCGTGGCTGCTGCGCTGGCTGGGCAGCCACTCGATGCTGGTGTTCGGCGTCTACCGCGTCGCGCTCGGGGCGCTCGTGCTGGTGCTGGTGTACGGCGGTCACCTCGCCGCGACGTGACGCGGGCTCCTAGAGCCAGCCGCTGCGCTTGAACGCGCGGTAGAGCAGCAGGCAGATCACGAGCATCAGGGCGAGGGTGACCGGGTAGCCCCACGGCTGGTCGAGCTCGGGCATGAACTTGAAGTTCATGCCCTCGATGCCGGCGATCATCGTGGGGACGGCGGCGATCGCGACCCAGGCCGAGATCTTGCGCATGTCGTCGTTCTGCTGGACGGCCTGCCGCGACCGCGAGGCCTCGAGCACGGTGCCGAGCAGGGCGTCGTGCTGGGCGGACTGCTCCTGCACCCGCAGCAGGTGGTCGCCCAGGTCGCGGTAGTAGGGGGCGAGGTCGTCGGGGATGGCCACGAGCTGCTGGCCGATGAGCCGGTCCGCGACGGGGCGCAGCGGGTCGAGCGCCCGGCGGACCTCGAGGTTCTCCCGCTTGAGCTTGTAGATCGTCGGCGCGTCGTCGGTGCGCTCGGGCGAGAACACCTGCTCCTCGATCTGCTCGATGTCGATGGCGAGCTCGTCGACCACCGCCTGGTAGCCGTCGACGACGACGTCGAGGATCCCGTGCAGCACGGCCATCGGTCCGCAGCGCAGCATGTCCGCGTCGCTCTCGAGCTGCGTGCGCAGCCGCGAGAGGTCGCCCGGCTGGCCGAGCCGCACGGACAGGACGTAGGAGGGGCCGACGAAGACGGCGATCTGGCCGGTCTCGACGTCGGAGGTGGCGTCGACGTAGCCGAGCACCTTGAACACCGCGAACACGTGGTCGCCCTGCACCTCCACGCGGGCGCGCTGGCCGATGGACATGGCGTCCTCGACCTGGAGCTCGTCGATCCCGAACACGCCGGCCGCCCGCTCGAACTCCGCCAGCGCGCAGTCGCGCAGCCCGAGCCACACGAAGCTGTCCGGACCGCCGTCGCGGGCCTGATCCCACGCGCGCCGGAGCTCGGGCACCTTCTCCCGGCTCAGGCGCGTGCCGCGCTCGACCGTCGTCACCAGGTCGTGGCGCGGCTCGCCGTCGCTGTAGAGCCCGAAACCGCGGATCACGGCCCCATCGTGTCAGCACCCAGCGGTGACGCGGCGTGCCGCGCCGCGTGGCACGCCGTAGGGTCGCGCTGTGCCCACGGTGATCCTGGTCCGACACGGCCGCACCGCGGCGAACGCGAGCGGCGTGCTGGCCGGCTGGACCCCCGGGGTGCACCTCGACGACGAGGGACGCCGTCAGGCCGCCGCGGTGGCCGAGCGGCTCGCACCGGTGCCGCTCGCGGCCGTCGTCACCAGCCCGCTCGAGCGCACCCGCGAGACGGCGGAGGCCATCCTCGCCGTGCGTGAGCAGGCTCCGCCGCTGCACGTCGACGAGCGGGTGGGGGAGGCCCGCTACGGCGACTGGACGAACCGTCCGCTGAAGTCGCTGGCCAAGGACCCGATGTGGAAGGTGGTCCAGTCGCACCCGAGCGCCGCCGTCTTCCCGGGGCCCGAGGGGGAGTCGCTCGCCCAGATGTCCGCACGCGCCGTGGGCGCCGTGCGCGACTGGGGCGCGCGGCTGGCGCAGCCCGGCGCCCCGGACCCCACGTTCGTCGTGGTCTCCCACGGCGACGTCATCAAGGCCGTGCTCGCCGACGCCCTGGGCCTGCACCTCGACGGGTTCCAGCGGATCACGGTGGACCCGTGCTCGGTGAGCGTCGTCCGCTACACCGACCTGCGCCCGTTCGTGCTGCGCACCAACGACACCGGCGGCGACCTGTCCGGCCTCGTGCCCCGGCCCTCGCGCCGCCGCACGCGCCGGCCGTCGTCGGACGCCGCCGTCGGTGGGGGCGCCGGGTCCTGACCGCCGGGATAGGGTCTCCGGGTGGCGCGACAGGTCTTCCTCTTCGACCAGCCCGACCGGTTCGTCGCCGGGACGGTGGGTCAGCCGGGCGAGCGGCAGTTCTACCTGCAGGCGCGCGACGGCGCGCGCGTCGTGAGCGTGGCGCTCGAGAAGCAGCAGGTGCAGGTGCTCGCCGAGCGGGTCGACGGCCTGCTCGACGAGGTCGTGCGCCGCTCGGGCGGCGACACCACGGTGCCGGCGACGGCGCCGCTGGGCAGCGACGACCTCGAGCCGCTCGACATGCCGGTGTCCGAGGAGTTCCGCGTCGGGGCGATGGCCCTGGGCTGGAACGGCGACACCGAGCTGGTCATCATCGAGGCGCACGAGGTG
Organism: Frankiales bacterium; assembly: GCA_016125335.1. Taxonomy (NCBI): domain Bacteria; kingdom Bacillati; phylum Actinomycetota; class Actinomycetes; order Frankiales; species Frankiales bacterium. Next base: position 100,429 of record WGLY01000002.1, on the reverse strand, counting down.
GTCGAGGACGAGGACGACGTGCCCGACCTCGAGGAGGACCCGGACGAGGGCCCGCCCGTGCTGCGCGTGCGGCTGTCCGGCGCGCAGGCGCGCGCCTTCGCCAAGCGGGCGCTCGCGGTGGTCTCGGCGGGGCGCCCGCCCTGCCCGTTCTGCAACCTGCCGCTCGAGCCCAGCGGCCACGTCTGCCCCCGCGCCAACGGCTACCGGCGCTGACCGTCGTGCTGGCCACCGACGAGCTGCTCGAGGTGCTCTCGCGCGGCGACCTCACCGTCGAGGGCCGGCTCGTCGACGCCAGCAACGCCACGCTGCTCGGCACGGTGCGGCTCTCCGGCGTCGAGGTGCGCTGCGTCTACAAGCCCACCGCGGGGGAGCGGCCGCTGTGGGACTTCCCCGACCGCACGCTGGGGCTGCGCGAGGTGGCCGCGTACGAGGTCTCCGCGGCGCTCGGGTGGCACCTCGTGCCGCCGACCGCCTGGCGCGACGACGGCCCCTTCGGCGCCGGGATGGCGCAGGCGTGGGTGTCCGGTCCTGACGGCGAGGAGGTCCCGCTGGGCGGTGGGCTCGTCGACGTCGTGGAGCGCGGCGCCACACCGGCGGGCTGGCGCGAGGTGCTCGACGCGCACGGCGCGGCCGGGCAGCCCGTCACCCTCGTGCACGCCGACGACCCGGACCTGCGGCGCATGGCGGTGCTCGACAGCATCCTCAACAACGCCGACCGCAAGGGCGGACACGTGCTGCGCGGCGTGCTGCAGCCGGGCGCCGAGGTGGCGACCTTCGGCGTCGACCACGGGGTGACGTTCAGCGAGGACGAGAAGCTGCGCACGGTGCTGTGGGGCTGGGCGGGCGAGCCCCTGGACGCCGAGGCGCTCGACGACCTGGAGCGCCTGCGGGACGCGCTCGACGGCGACCTCGCCGTGCGGCTCGCCGAGCTGCTCACGCGCCGCGAGCTCACCCGCACCCGCCAGCGGGTGACCCGGCGCGTGCGCGAGGCGGCCTACCCGCTCCCGGGCGACGGCTGGCCGTCGCTGCCCTGGCCCGCCTTCTGACCGCGTGCGCCGTCGCCGCGCCGAGCCCCCCGGTGCGGCTCGCCGGGCGCGACGCGGGGCCCGGCATAGGATCGCGGGCATGCACTCGTGGCCCCGTCCGGACGTCCCGTCGCTGCCCGGCCGGGGCCTCCCGCTGCGCCTGCACGACACGGCGTCCGGCGAGGTCCGCGCGACGGCGCCCGGGCCGGTCGCGCAGATCTACGTCTGCGGCATCACCCCCTACGACGCCACGCACATGGGGCACGCGGCCACGTACGTCGCGTTCGACCTCGTCCAGCGCGTGTGGCTCGACTCCGGGCACGACGTCGCCTACGTCCAGAACGTGACCGACGTCGACGACCCCCTGCTGGCGCGCGCGCTGGAGACCGGTGACGACTGGATGGAGCTCGCCGACCGCGAGACCCAGCTCTTCCGGGAGGACATGGAGGCCCTCGAGGTGCTGCCGCCGCAGCACTACGTGGGTGCGGTGGAGTCCATCCCCGCGGTGCTCGACTACATCGGCAAGCTGCAGACCGCCGGCGCGGTCTACGACGTCGACGGCGACCTGTACTTCCGCGTGCACTCCGACGAGCGGTTCGGCTCGATCGCGAACCTGTCCGCCGAGCAGATGCTGCGCGTGTTCGCCGAGCGCGGCGGCGACCCCGACCGGCCCGGCAAGGAGCACCCGCTGGACTGCCTGCTCTGGCAGCGGGAGCGCCCGGGCGAGCCGGCCTGGGACAGCCCTTACGGGCGCGGCCGGCCGGGCTGGCACATCGAGTGCTCGGCGATCGCGCTGGACCACCTCAGCTCGCCGCTGGACGTGCAGGGCGGCGGCAGCGACCTCGCGTTCCCCCACCACGAGATGGGTGCCGCCGAGGCGCAGGTGGCCACTGGTCAGTGGCCGTACGCGCGGCACTACACGCACGCCGGGATGGTGCGCCTCGACGGCGAGAAGATGAGCAAGTCGCGCGGCAACCTCGTGTTCGTCTCGCGGCTGCGCGGCGCCGGTGTCGAGCCCGCCGCGATCCGGCTGGCGATCCTCGCCCACCACTACCGCGAGGACTGGGACTGGACCGACGAGGGCCTGGCCGCCGCGCAGCGCCGGCTGGCCGCCTGGCGCGCGGCGGTGAGCGCGCCGCTGGCGCCGTCGGCGCAGGGCGTGCTCGACGGCGTCCGGCGCCACCTCGCCGATGACCTCGACGCCCCGGGCGCCCTCGAGGTGGTCGACCGCTGGGCCGAGGAGACCCGCGTGCGCGGCGGAGGGCCGGGGGCGCAGGACGCGTCCGCGGGAGCGCTGGTCTCGGACGTGGTGCGCGCGCTGCTCGGGGTGCGGGTCTGACGTGACCCTCGCCGCGACCCGCACCTGGGGGTGGGTCGCATCCCCCAAGGTTCGGGGGTCCTACGACCCGCCGTGCGAAGTCCTCGCGCCGGGACCTGCCGAGCCCCTAGCGTGTCGGGAGTCGGGGTCGGGGTCGTGGGAGAACGGGCTGTGTGGTGAGTGACGTCCGCTGGTCGACGAGTGCGACCGAGACGCTGCGCGACGCAGCCGTGATCGACCTGCGCGACGACAGCGCCGTCGTCGTCCTGGACTCCACGGGTGCCGTGGTGGGCGCCGACGACGGCGCGGCGACGCTGCTCGGCGTCGAGTCGCAGACACTGCTCGAGCGCGCACCCGGTGGCGGGCTGCGCCTCGTCGGCACCGACGGGCACGTCCTGACCGGTCGCGAGGACCCGGTCGTGCGCGCCCTCGAGTCCGGCCTCCCCGTCGTCGGCGAGGTGGTGGGCGTCGAGCCGGCGTCACCCACGACGACCGGGCGCTTCTCGTGGGTGGAGGTCGCCGCCTACCCGGTGCGCGACGCCGCCGGGGCCGTGGCCGGGGCCACCACCACGTTGCGCGACGTGTCCGCGACCGAGGTGGGCCGCCGGGCCACCGCCTCCGTCCTCCACGCGCTGCAGCAGGTGTCCCGCGCCTACGCCGAGGACGAGGCGCGGTTCCGGCTGCTCGCCGAGAACTCCGCGGACGTCGTCATCCAGGCCGACGTCACCGGCCGGTGGGTGTGGGTGTCGCCGTCGGTGCGCGAGGTGCTCGGGTGGGAGCCCTCCCAGGTGCTCGGCCAGTCGTTCGCGCCGCTGCTGCACCCCGACGACCGCGAGCGCGCGAACGACCTGCGACTGGCTGCGCTGGCGGAGGACAGCACCGGTGTCGCCCCGAGGCTCGAGCTGCGCTACGCCACGGCCGACGGCGGCTGGCGCTGGATGAGCGCGTTGTCGCGCCCGCTGCGCGACCCCGCGGGCCGCACCGTCGGCAGCCTCACCGCCCTGCGCGACATCCAGGACGAGGTCGACAGCCGCGAGGAGCTGCGCTACCTCGCCGGGCACGACGCGCTCACCGGTCTGCTCAACCGCGACGCGGCGCTGCGAGCGCTCGACCGGGCTCTGCGCCGCACCCGGGAGTCCGAGCGGTGGCTCGGCGTGCTCTACGTCGACGTCGACCACTTCAAGGACGTCAACGACACCTACGGCCACCCCGCCGGCGACCGCCTCCTCGTGGAGGTGGGGCACCGCCTCACGGCCGCGCTGCGCGACACCGACGTGGTGGCGCGCCTGGGCGGCGACGAGTTCCTCGTGATCCTCACCTCGCTGCGCGAGCCGGTGAACGCCGAGAAGCGGGCCCACGCGCTGCTCGGCGCCGTGGGCGAGGACGACTCGGGCGGCCTGCCCAACACCACCGTCAGCATCGGCCTCGTGACCGACGACGGCACCGGCGAGGCGGGCGGCATCCTGGCCGCCGCCGACGCCGCCCTCTACCGGGCCAAGCAGGCCGGCCGCAACCGCGTCTCCCAGTAGAACCCCGTCGTTACTGCCCGAATGACCGGAAACCGCAACGGTTTCCGGTCATTCGGCGTGTAACGACGCAGCGGCTGGGGGTGTCAGGCCTGCTTCTCGTGGTGGCCGCCGAACTGGCGGCGCATCGCGGAGAGCACCTTGTCGCCGTACGTGGCGTTGCCGCGGCTGGAGAACCGCGCGAACAGCGCCGCCGAGAGCACCGGGGCGGGGATCCCCTCCTCGACGGCGGCGATCGCGGTCCACCGGCCCTCGCCGGAGTCCGACACCCGGCCGGAGAACCCCTCGAGCTCGGGCGACTCGTGCAGCGCCCCGGCCGTGAGGTCGAGCAGCCACGACGCGACGACGGACCCGCGGCGCCACACCTCGGTCACCGCCGGCACGTCGATCTGGTACTGGTAGAACTCCGGGTGCTCGAGGGGAGCGGTCTCGGCGTCCTTGTCCCGCGCGCGCATCCCCTCGTCGGCGTTCTGCAGGATGTTGAGGCCCTCGGCGTAGGCCGCCATGAGGCCGTACTCGATGCCGTTGTGCACCATCTTGACGAAGTGGCCCGCGCCCACGGGGCCGCAGTGCAGCCAGCCCTCCTCCTCGGGGGCCACGTCGCCGGTGCGCCCGGGCGTCCGGTCGGCGGCCGCGACCCCGGGGGCGATGGACCGCCAGATGGGGGCGAGCCGCTCCACGGCGACGTCGTCGCCGCCGATCATGAGGCAGAAGCCGCGCTCGAGGCCGAAGACCCCGCCGGACGTCCCGCAGTCGACGTAGTGGATGCCGCGCCCGCCCAGCTCCTGGGCGCGACGGATGTCGTCGCGGTAGTAGCTGTTGCCGCCGTCGATCACGGTGTCGCCGGGCTCGAGCGCCTCGGCGACGCCGGCCACCGTGGTCTCGGTGATCTCGCCGGCCGGCACCATCACCCAGACGTTGCGCGGCGCGTCCATGCGCGCGGCGAGATCGGCGTACGACGTGGCGCCCACGGCGCCCTCGGCCACGAGGGCCGCCACGGCGTCCGGGTTGACGTCGTACACGACGCACGTGTGCCCGTCGCGCATCGCCCGGCGCACGAGGTTCGCGCCCATGCGTCCGAGTCCGACCATGCCGAGCTGCATCGGGGAGTCCGTGGCCATGGTGCGCGCCCTCCGGGTCGCTGGGGCGGCGGTGCCGCCGCTGGTGGTGGCCCTCGCGGTCCTCGCTAGGGTCGTACTGCGAGGTTAGGGGACATCCGACGTCCTCGGGCCACGGGGCGAGGAGGACGTCGTGGGCGCAGCATCGGGGACGTCGTGGGACCGAGGTCCGGTGGCCGCGTCGGCCGCCTGGGCCGCGCTCGCGGAGCACCGGGCGCAGTGGGGCGACCGCACCATCCGCTCGCTGTTCGCGACCGACGTCGGCCGGGCGTCGCGCCTGACCGTCGACGCCGCAGGTGTGCACGCCGACCTCTCGAAGCACCTCGTCACCGACGAGACGCTGCGGCTGCTGGTGCGCCTCGCCGAGGAGCGCGGCCTGCCCGAGCGCATCTCCGCGATGCGCAGCGGCGCACGCATCAACACCACCGAGAACCGCTCCGTGCTCCACGTGGCCCTGCGCATGCCGCGCGGTGAGAGCCTCGTCGTCGACGGGGTCGACGTCGTCGCCGAGGTGCACGCGGTGCTGGACCGCATGGCGGCGTTCTCCGAGCGGGTGCGCTCGGGCGACTGGCGGGGCAGCACCGGACGCCGGATCAGCGCGGTGGTCAACATCGGCATCGGCGGCTCGGACCTCGGGCCCGTGATGGCCTACCGCGCGCTGCGGCACCGGTCGCGCCGCGACATCGCGTTCCGGTTCGTCTCCAACGTCGACGGTACGGACATCGTCGAGGCGACCGGCGACCTCGACCCGGCCGAGACCCTGTTCATCGTGTCGAGCAAGACCTTCACCACCCAGGAGACCATGACCAACGCGCTCACGGCGCGGTCGTGGCTGCTGGCCGGACTGGGCCCGGACGCCGACGTGTCGAAGCACTTCGTGGCGGTGTCGACCAACGCCGCGGAGGTCGAGCGGTTCGGCATCGACACCGCGAACATGTTCGGCTTCTGGGAGTGGGTGGGCGGCCGCTACTCGATGGACTCCGCCATCGGGCTCTCGCTCATGCTGGCGATCGGTCCGGAGGCCTTCCACGAGATGCTGGCCGGGTTCCACGCGATGGACGAGCACCTGGCCGGTGCCGACCTCGACCGCAACCTGCCGGCCCTCATGGGGCTGCTCGGCGTCTGGTACCGCGACTTCTGGGGGGCGCAGGCGCACGTGGTGCTGCCCTACGAGCAGTACCTCGAGCGGTTCCCGGCGTACCTCCAGCAGCTGACCATGGAGAGCAACGGCAAGTCGGTCACGCTCGGCGGCGAGCCCGTCGGCGTCGACACGGGCGCCATCTGGTGGGGTGAGCCGGGCACCAACGGCCAGCACAGCTTCTACCAGCTGCTCCACCAGGGCACGACCCCCGTGCCCGCGGACTTCCTGCTGTTCGCGCAGCCGGTCAACGCCGTCGGCGACCACCACGACAAGCTGGTCTCCAACGTGCTCGCGCAGGCGCACGTCCTCGCCTTCGGCCGCACGGCCGACGAGGTCCGCGCCGCCGGCGTCCCGGAGCACCTCGTGCCGCACAAGGTGATGCCGGGCAACCGGCCGTCCACCACCCTCATGCTCGAGCACCTCACGCCGTACGCCCTCGGCTCCCTCGTCGCGCTCTACGAGCACGTCGTGCTGACCCAGGGGGTGGTGTGGGGCGTCGACTCCTTCGACCAGTGGGGCGTGGAGCTCGGGAAGGAGATGGCCGGACGCCTGCTGCCGGCGCTGACCTCCGACGACCTCCCCGACCTGTCCGCCTTCGACGCCAGCACCGCCGCCCTCGCGCTGCGCTACCGCGCCCTGCGCGACCGCTGACTCGCACGGCCCGGTGCCCTCCGGCGGCTCGGGGTCCGCAGGGCGCCGCTCGCGCCGGGGTCACGCGTCGAGGAACCGTCCGAGCACGACACTGTCCTGGTCGACGTAGCCGAGGCGCTCGTAGAAGCCCACCACCGCGGCGTTCGAGCTGCGCACCATGAGCTGGATCTTCGGCACGCCCTGCGCGCGCACCCAGTGCTCGCACGCGCGCATCAGCTCCCGGCCGACCCCGTCGCGCTGACGTCCCGGGCTCACGGCGAGGTAGTAGACCCAGCCGCGGTGCCCGTCGTGGCCGACCATCGCGGTGCCGACCAGGCCCCCCGACGCGTCGAGAGCCGCGAGCACCGTCGACGTCGGCCCGTCGAGGGCGCGGCGCAGGTCGGCGTCCGGGTCGTTCCAGGGACGGGTCAGTCCGGTCTCGTGCCAGAGGCCGACCGCCTGCGCGTGCAGGTGGTCGGGGAGGTCGACGATGCGCACGGCGCGACCGTAGCCGCACCACGGCCCGGCCGTGCTCGGGCGTGACCGCCGGCAGCGCCCGGGTGCCCTGGAACCGGGGACGGAGGGTCAGGCCTTGGGGGGCTCGGAGGCGCGCCGGCGCAGGTAGCGCTCGAACTCGCGGGCGATGGCGTCGCCGGAGGCCTCGGGCAGCTCCGCGGTGTCCACGGCCTCCTCGAGCTGGCGGACGTACTGCGCGATCTCGTCGTCCTCGCCGGCCAGCTCGTCGACGCCGATCTGCCAGGCGCGGGACTCCTCCGGCAGGTCGCCGAGCGGCACCGGCACGTCGAGCAGGTCCTCGACGCGCGCCAGCAGCGCCAGCGTTGCCTTCGGGCACGGCGGCTGGGCGACGTAATGCGGCACTGCCGCCCACAGGGAGACCGCGGGGATCCCGGCCTCCTGGCAGGCGTCCTGGAGCACGCCCACGATCCCGGTGGGCCCCTCGTACGTCGACGGCTCGTAGCCCAGGCGCAGCGTGAGGTCGCGGTCGCTCGAGGTGCCGGAGACCGGCACGGGCCGCGTGTGGGGCGTGTCGGCGAGCAGGGCGCCGAGCGTGACCACCATCTGGACGCCGAGGTCGCGCGCGGCCCCGAGCAGCTCCTGGGTGAAGGACCGCCAGCGCATCGACGGCTCGATCCCGTGCACGAGCACGACGTCGCGGGTGGCCAGCGGGATCCGGGCCACGGACAACCGGGTGGTGGGCCAGGTGATCGAGCGGACGCCGTCCTCGATCACGACCTCCGGCCGGTTCACCTGGAAGTCGTAGTAGTCCTCGGGGTCCATCTCGGCGATCTGGGTAGCCGACCAGACGTCCTCGAGGTGCAGCACCGCGCCGCTGGCGGCGTCGCCGGCGTCGTTCCAACCCTCGAAGGCGCAGAGCATGACGGGGTCGACGAGGTCGGGGAGCGCGCCGGGCAGGCCCTCGTACTCGATCACCGGTCACCCTCCGCACCGAAGCCGGCGCCCGGCCGCCTCCGGCGGGCCCGGGCCTCCGCCCAACCTACGCCAGCGGGCGGGCCGCTGCGCCAGTGCCGCGCGGACGGTCCGGCCCGGTGCGGCCGATAGGCTGATGCCCCTATGGCCGCCTCCTCGCACGACCCCGCCCGCGCCGCCGCGCTGCGCGCCGCCCTGGCCTCCCGCGTGGTGGTGGCCGACGGCGCCATGGGCACGATGCTCCAGGCCCACGACCTCAGCCTGGACGACTTCGAGGGCTACGAGGGCTGCAACGAGATCCTCAACGTCACCCGGCCCGACGTCGTGCGCGCGGGGCACGACGCCTACTTCGCCGTCGGGGTCGACGCCGTCGAGACCAACACCTTCGGGGCCAACCTGGCCAACCTCGGCGAGTACGGGATCGCCGGGCGGATCGAGGAGCTGGCCGAGGCCGGCGCCCGTCACGCTCGCGAGGTGGCCGACTCGTACTCCGCGCCCGGCCGGCCGCGCTGGGTGCTGGGCTCGGTGGGCCCGGGCACCAAGCTGCCGACGTTCGGGCACGCTCCCTACGCCCAGCTGCGCGACGCCTACCAGGCGCAGGCCCGCGGCCTGATCGCCGGCGGGGCCGACGCGATCATCGTCGAGACGGCCCAGGACCTGCTCCAGGCCAAGTCGGCCGTCGTCGGCGCGCGTCGTGCCCTGGCGGCTGCCGGGGCCGACCTGCCCCTCATCGTCTCGGTCACGGTGGAGACCACCGGCACGATGCTCGTGGGGTCCGAGATCGGCGCCGCGCTCACGGCGCTCGAGCCGCTCGGCGTCGACATGATCGGCCTCAACTGCGCGACCGGCCCGGCGGAGATGAGCGAGCACCTGCGCCACCTCGCGCGCCACGCGCAGGTGGGGCTGTCGTGCATGCCCAACGCCGGCCTACCGGTGCTCCAGGGCGACGGCGCGCACTACCCGCTCACGCCGGAGCAGCTCGCGCAGGCGCACGACGCCTTCACCCGCGAGTACGGGCTCGGCCTGGTCGGAGGCTGCTGCGGCACCACCCCCGAGCACCTGCGGCTCGTGGTCGAGCGGGTGCAGGGCCGCGAGGTCGCCGACCGCCAGGCCCGGCGCGAGGCCGGCGCGTCGAGCATCTACCAGCACGTGCCCTTCCGTCAGGACACCGCCTACCTCTCGATCGGCGAGCGCACCAACGCCAACGGCTCCAAGGCGTTCCGCGAGGCGATGCTGGAGCAGCGGTGGGACGACTGCGTCCGCATCGCGAAGGACCAGATCCGCGACGGCGCGCACCTGCTCGACGTCTGCGTCGACTACGTCGGGCGCGACGGCGTGGCCGACGTCCGCGAGGTGGTCGGCCGGCTCGCCACCGCCTCCACGATCCCGCTCGTGATCGACTCCACCGAGCCGCCCGTGGTGGAGGCCGCGCTCGAGCTGCTCGGCGGCCGCGCGGTGGTCAACTCCGTGAACTACGAGGACGGGGACGGCCCCGGCTCGCGGATCCGGCAGATGATGCCGATCGTCGTCGAGCACGGCGCGGCGGTGGTCGCGCTGACCATCGACGAGGAGGGCCAGGCGCGCACGGCCGAGTGGAAGGTGCGCGTGGCCGACCGCCTGGTGCGCGACCTCGTCGGCACGTGGGGCATGCGCCCCGAGGACATCCTGGTCGACTGCCTCACCTTCCCGATCGCGACCGGTCAGGAGGAGACGCGCCGCGACGGGCTCGAGACCATCGAGGCGATCCGCGAGCTCAAGCGGCTGCACCCGCAGGTGCAGACCACGCTCGGCGTCTCCAACGTCTCCTTCGGGCTCAACCCCGCGGCCCGGGTGGTGCTCAACTCGGTCTTCCTCCACGAGTGCGTGCAGGCGGGCCTGGACTCCGCGATCGTCCACGCCTCCAAGATCGTGCCCGTCTCGCGCATCCCCGACGAGCAGCGCGAGGCCGCGCTCGACCTCGTGCACGACCGCCGTCGCTACGACGAGGCCGGCGTCCTCGTGCACGACCCGCTGTCGCGGTTCCTGGAGCTCTTCGAGGGCGTCGACGCCGCGGAGCTGGCCAGGGCCCGCGCCGACGAGCTGCTCTCGCTCCCGCTCGAGGAGCGCCTGCAGCGCCGCATCGTCGACGGCGAGCGGCGCGGCCTGGAGGACGACCTCGACCTGGCCCTCGTCGACCACTCCGCCCTCGAGATCGTCAACGACATCCTCCTCGAGGGCATGAAGACGGTCGGCGACCTGTTCGGCCGCGGCGAGATGCAGCTGCCGTTCGTGCTGCAAAGCGCCGAGGTCATGAAGACGGCCGTCGCGCACCTCGAGCCCCACATGGAGCGCAGCGGCGACGAGGGCAAGGGCACGATCGTGCTCGCCACGGTCAAGGGCGACGTCCACGACATCGGCAAGAACCTCGTCGACATCATCCTGAGCAACAACGGCTACGACGTCGTCAACATCGGCATCAAGGTGCCGGTGAGCGAGATCATCGAGCAGGCCGAGCAGAACGGCGCCGACGTCATCGGCATGAGCGGCCTGCTCGTGAAGAGCACGCTGGTGATGCGCGAGAACCTCGAGGAGCTCAACCTGCGCGGCGTGGCGCAGAAGTACCCGGTGCTGCTGGGCGGGGCCGCGCTCACCCGGGCCTACGTGGAGCAGGACCTCGCGGAGATCTACCAGGGCGAGGTGCGCTACGCGCGCGACGCGTTCGAGGGGCTGCGCCTCATGGACGCCGTCATGGGCGTCAAGCGCGGCGTGCCGGGGGCGGCCCTGCCGGAGCTGCGCGGCCGGCGCGTGACGTCCGCGACCGTGCGTCCCGACGAGGTGGCCGTCGGCGACCTGCCGGCCCGCTCGGACGTCGCCGTCGACAACCCGGTCCCCACGCCGCCGTTCTGGGGGTCGCGCGTGGTGCGCGGTCTCCAGCTGGCGGACTACGTGGGCTACCTCGACGAGCGCGCCACGTTCCTCGGCCAGTGGGGGCTCAAGCCCGGCCGGGGTGAGTCCGGGGCCACCTACGAGGAGCTGGTCGAGACCGAGGGCCGGCCGCGGCTGCGCATGTGGCTCGACCGCATCCACACCGACGGCCTGCTCGAGGCCGCGGTCGCCTACGGCTACTTCCCGTGCTGGTCGGAGGGCGACGACCTCGTCATCGCGCACCACGAGGGCGAGCTGGCCGGCCAGGAGCGGCTCCGGCTCACCTTCCCCCGCCAGCGGCGCGACCGGCACCTGTGCCTGGCCGACTTCTTCCGTCCACGCGAGTCGGGTGAGACCGACGTCATCGCCTTCCACGTCGTGACGATGGGCAACCGCGTGGCCGAGGCCACCGGCAAGCTGTTCGCCGAGAACGCCTACCGCGACTACCTCGAGCTGCACGGACTGTCGGTGCAGCTCACCGAGGCGCTCGCCGAGATGTGGCACGCACGCGTGCGCGACGAGCTCGGCTTCGGCGGCGACGACGACTCCGACATGGACACCCTCATCGCGAAGCAGGGCTACCGCGGCTCCCGGTACTCCTTCGGCTACCCGGCCTGCCCCGACGTCGAGCAGCAGGCGGCGCTGGTCGAGCTGCTGGAGCCGGGGCGCATCGGCGTCCAGCTGTCCGAGGAGTTCCAGCTGCACCCCGAGCAGTCCACCTCGGCCCTGATCGTGCACCACCCCGAGGCGAAGTACTTCAACGCGACATGACCGGGCCCGTGCCGGGCGCCGGGCCGCTGCTGCCCGCCGCCGTGCTGTTCGACATGGACGGCCTGCTCGTCGAGACCGAGCACATCTGGTACGCCGCGGAGACGCGGATCATGGAGGCATTCGAGGTCGACTGGGGTCCCGAGCACCAGGCCGCGCTCGTGGGCGGCCCGGTGGAGAAGGCCGTCGACTACATGGTCGAGCACGCGGGCGAGCCGCACACCCACGCCGAGGTGCTCGCGATGCTCGTCGCCTCGATGGAGCGGCTCATGCGCACCGAGCCGGTGCACTGGCGGCCCGGCGCCCGGCGGCTGCTGCTGGCCCTCGAGCAGGCGGGGGTGCCCTGCGCCCTGGTGTCCGCCTCGTGGCGCAACCTGGTGGACGCCGTGTGCGACGCGGTGCTGCACGAGGTCGGGCACGGGGTGTTCGCGACGACGGTGGCCAGCGGCGAGCTGCCGCGCACCAAGCCGTTCCCCGACCCCTACCTGCTCGCGGCCGAGCGGCTCGGCGTGGAGCCGGCGCACTGCGTCGTGCTCGAGGACTCGCACACGGGCGTCACCGCCGGGATGGCGTCGGGCGCCCTCGTCGTGGGCGTCCCCTCGCTCGTGCCGATCGAGCCGCAGGCGGGCCTGCGCGTGGTGGGCTCGCTGGAGGACCTCACCCCGGAGCTGCTCGGCGCGTGGTCGCACGAGTGGGCGCCGCGGGCCGCGGCGCGCTGAGCGGCACCCGCGCGGAGACCCTCGACGACCGCGGGGCGCGGGTCAGGGGAGGCGGCAGCGACGCGACGTCAGTCCTCGAGCACGCGCACGGACTCGAGGCGGACCTCGGTGCCGCGGCGCAGCGACTCGGGGATCTCGGCGATCCGGTCGACGTGGCGCACCAGCTCCTCGAGGTCCGCCCGCGGGGCGGGGCCGCCCACCTCGACCTCGTACCCGATGCCGGTGGACACCGCGGGGTCGCCGGCGAACGCGCCGTGCGCGGTGACCACCACGCGGGTCAGCGCGATACCGCGTGCGGCCGCCTCGCGGAACAGGTCGTTCGAGACGCACCCGGCCACCGCCAGGTGCAGCAGCTCGCCGCCGTTGAAGCCGTGCCCGCCGCCGCCGGCCGCCTCCGGCCGGTCGACCACGACGGTGAAGGGTCCGGCCGATCCCACGGCGGTGACGGAGCCGTGGACGTTGCGGACCTCGACGTCGAACACGGGGACCTCCCTGGCGTGGCGGCGGGACGACGCCGACACCGTCTCACGCGGCGGCGCCGCCCCGGGTCACTCCGAGGCGACGGCGCGGATGACGTTGAGGCGGGCGGCGGTGAACGCCGGCCACAGGGAGGCCAGGACGCCGCCGACGACGGCCAGCACCAGGAACTGCACGATCTGGCCACCCGGCACCGCGAGGCGGGTGATGCCCTGCGGCTCCAGCACCTTCTGGAGCAGGGCGCCGTAGGCCAGCCCGAGCCCGATGCCGATGACGGCCCCGAGCACCGCGATGAGCACGGCCTCGAGCACGACCATCCGGCGCACCTGCGGGCGGCTCGTGCCCACGGCGCGCAGCAGGCCCACCTCCCGGCGGCGCTCGTGCACCGACAGGGCGAGCGTGTTGACGATCCCGAGGAAGGCCACGATCACCGCGAGCGCGAGCAGGGCGTAGATGAACCCGAAGACCTGGTCGAACTGGCTGTTGATCTGGTCCTTGAGGCTGGTCTGGTCCTGCACGGTCACTGTGGGGTTGCCGGCCAGCTCGGCGTCGAGCGAGGCGCGCACCGCCGCCGGGTCGCCGCCGGGCGCCACCTTCACGTAGACCGCGGAGTCGAGCTCGCGGGCGCCGATGGACATCAGCGTCGGGATGCTCGTGATCCAGCCCGTGTAGGGCCCGGCCTGGGTGTAGACCGCCGCGAGCTCGACGGTGGAGGAGCCGTTGACGAAGGTGGCCGGCACGCGGTCGCCCACGGCGAGCCCGAGCGAGGCCGCGGTCTTGTCGTCGACGGCGACCTGGCCGAGCGCGAGGTCCGAGATCGAGCCGCTGACCATCGTGAGGTCGACCACGGTGCCGAACTGGTCGGTCTGCACGCCGGTGAGCAGGGACTTGTCGTCCTTGACCTGGATCGGCACCTGGCGCACGAAGGTGACGGCCGACGTGCCCGGGGTGTCCTTCACCGCCTGGTAGACCTCGGGGGAGAAGGGCTGGAACTTGGCGCCGAACACGATGTAGTCGGCGCCGATCGTGGTGTCGATGACGTCGGCCACCGAGGCCTTGGTCGAGGACGCGATGACGCCGATGGCGGTCATGAGCGCCAGGCCGATGGCCAGGGCGCTGGACGTGGCGGCCGTCCGACGCGGGTTGCGCCGGCCGTTCTCGCGCGCGAGCCGGCCCACCACCAGCCGGGAGAAGGGCCAGCCCATGACGAGCAGCGCGCCCCGGCCGACGATCGGGGCGACCGCGATCACGGCGACGAGCGCGCTGAGCGCCGACAGCCCGGCCAGCTGGGCGGCTCGTGTGGCGTCGTCGGGCGTGGCCAGCGCCCGCTGCGCCAGGAGCACCGCCAGCACGAGCAGCACCGCGCCGATGACGCTGCGCGTCACCAGGGACCGCTGGGGCAGGGTGACCTCGTCGCGCATGGCGGCGACCGGGGGCACCACGGCGGCGCGCCGGGCCGGCACGTAGGCGGACACCAGGGTGACGAGCACGCCCACCACGAGCGACACGACGACCGTGCGCGCCTCGATCACCAGCGGGCCCGAGGGCAGGTCGGCGCCGAACCCCTTGAGCAGCAGCCGCAGCCCCTGCGAGACGCCGATGCCGCCCACGACGCCGAGGGCGGCGGCGAGCAGCCCGAGCACGACCGCTTCTGCCAGGACCGAGCGGCGTACCTGGCCCCGGCTGGCGCCCACGGCCCGCAGCAGCGCGAGCTCGCGCGTGCGCTGGGCCACGAGCATCGAGAACGTGTTGAAGATGAGGAAGACCGCGACGAACAGCGCGATGAAGGCGAACGTGAGCAGGAAGACGTTGATGAACTGGAACGCCGTGGCCAGCCGGTCGGCGATGTCGGCCTGGCGCTGGGCGCCGGTCTGGGTGCTCGCCTGCGGCGGCAGGACGGCCTGCACCCGCTGCGCCAGCACGTCCTGGGAGACGCCGGGCGCGGCGCGCACCGAGATGCCGGTGACGCGGTCCTGGCCCGGTCCGAGCAGCACCTTCTGCGCCGTCGGCAGGTCGAAGGACGCGTAGGTGCCGCCGTCGCTGCCCGAGATGCCGCGGGTGAGCAGGCCCACGACGGTGAACGTGCCGCCGGACGCCGGGCCCTCGATGCGCACCTGGTCGCCCACGCCGACGCCGGCCGCCTGCGCGGTGGCCTCGAGCAGCGCGACCTCGGAGCCCCCGCGCGGGGCGCGGCCGGTGGTGATCGAGATCGGGCTGATCGCCGGGTCCGGGACGAACGTGCCGCCCCGGGCGGGCGTGCCCTCGCGGCCGACGACGGTGCCGTCCTTGCCGATCACCAGCACGGCGTCGCCGCCGACCGTGCCGTAGGCGGCGGCCACGCCGTCGACGGCCGAGACGGTGGCGACGAGCGAGCCCGGCAGGGTGGGCACCTGGTCGTTGGTGGCCGGCCCGCCGCCGCCCTCGCCGCCCTGGCCGCCGAGCGCGGTCTCGACCCGCACCTGGACGTCGGGCTGCGGCGCCTGGAACAGCGCGTCGAAGGACCGCTTGAGCGAGTCGGTGAAGATGTAGGTGCCGGCGACGAAGGCGACGCCGACCACCACAGCGACGAGGGTGAGCGCGAGCCGCAGCTTGTGCTGCAGCAGGGAGCGCAGGGACGCGCGGAGCACCGCTCAGCCCCGGCTGGCCTCGAACGCCTTCATGCGCTCGAGGACCCGGTCGGCGGAGGGGTCGGTCATCTCGTCGACGATGCGGCCGTCGGCGAGGAAGAGCACGCGGTCGGCGTAGGACGCCGCCCCCGGGTCGTGCGTGACCATGACGATCGTCTGGCCGAACTCGTCGACGCTGCGGCGCAGGAAGCCGAGCACCTCGGCACCGGAGCGCGAGTCGAGGTTGCCCGTGGGCTCGTCGGCGAACACGATCGTGGGCCGGCTGGCCAGCGCCCGGGCGCAGGCGACGCGCTGCTGCTGACCGCCGGAGAGCTCGCTGGGCCGGTGGCGGAGGCGGTCGCGCAGGCCCACCGTGTCGATCACGGTGTCGAGCCAGGCCTGGTCCGGGCGGCGCCCGGCGATGTCGAGGGGCAGCGTGATGTTCTCCAGCGCCGTGAGCGTGGGGACCAGGTTGAACGCCTGGAACACGAAGCCGACGGAGTCGCGCCGCAGCCGGGTGAGGGCCCGGTCGGAGAGGGCGGACAGCTCCACGTCGCCGATGAAGACCTCGCCCTCGCTGATGGAGTCCAGCCCGGCGAGGCAGTGCATCAGCGTGCTCTTGCCCGAGCCCGAGGGGCCCATGATGGCGGTGAACCGGCCGGTCTCGATCTCGACGTCGACCGCGTCGAGCGCGGTGACCCGCGTGTCGCCGGAGCCGTAGACCTTGGTGAGCGCGACGGCTCGGGCGGCGGAGGTCACGGGGGTCACGCTAACCCGACGCGCCGTGGCGGCGCCTGTCCCGTCCCCAGGGCTAGGGGAGCCGGCAGGACGGGTCAGGAGACGTCGTCGGCCGCGACGGGCTGCTCCTGCGGGAGGGCCGCCGGCGGGGCGAGCCGCACGGGCACCGGGCCCGGCAGCGGCGGCGGGGTGCCGCCGAACGCCGGGCAGCGCACCTGGTGGTCGCACCAGTCGCAGAGCCGGGACGGGGAGGGACGCCAGTCGCCGGTCTCGTGGGCACGCAGGATCGCCGCCCACAGCGCGCGCACCTTGCGCTCGGTGGCGACGAGGTCGGCCTCGTCCGGCGCGTAGCGCAGCACGTGCTCGCTGCCGAGGTAGAGCAGCTGGAGCAGCCGCGGCACCACCCCGGTGGCCCGCCAGAGCACGAGCGCGTAGAAGCGCATCTGGAACAGCGCCTTCTGCTCGTACCCCTCGCCGGGGGCCTTGCCGGTCTTGTAGTCGACGACGCGGGTCTCGCCGGCGGCGTTGCGGTCGAGCCGGTCGACGTAGCCGCGCAGGACGAGACCGTCGTCGAGGGTCGTCTCCACCCGCAGCTCGCGCTCGGCGGGGTCGAGGGTGGTCGGGTCCTCGAGGCGGAAGTAGGCCTCGAGCAGCGGCTGCGCCGTCGCGAGCCATGCGGCGGCCTCGTCGGCCGACTCGAACAGCTGCTCGGCCAGCCCCGGCTCCGACTCCTGCACGGTGTCCCACGCGTGGGGGAGCAGCTCCACGGCCTGCTCGAGCGTGCGCCGGCCGGGCGGCAGGTCGAACAGGTCCTCGAGGACCTGGTGGACCACCGTGCCCCGCACCGCGACCGGGCTGGGCCGCTCGGGGATGCGGTCGACCGTGCGGAAGCGGTAGAGCAGCGGGCAGGTCATGAAGTCGCCCGCCCTCGAGGGCGAGAGGCTGGCGACCAGGGCCGGTCCGGTCTCCCATGCCTCGGCGGGGTCCACCGCCGCGGTTGCGGACCCCGACGGGGGACCGGTCGGCGGGGTCTGCGTCGACGCGGTGGCGTCCGGGTCCGGCGCGACCGGTGCCGCGGCGGCCAGCGGGTGCTCGACGGCGGGCTCGGCCATGCGGGCACCTTACGGCGCACCGGTGACACGGGCCCTCGCCCCGCCGTCGCGGCGGGCGGTGCGCTTAGGGTGAGGCGATGAGCAGCGAGAGCGCCGTCGAGCCCGAGGGGCCCGCGGGCACCCGGGGCGGCACGCTGGGCTTCCGGCTCGGGAGCGTGCCGGTGCTCATGCCGTGGAGCACGCTCGTCGGCATCGGCATCATCGCGTTCCTGTGGCTCGACTCCTTCCAGATCGACCCGAGCCAGCCCACTCAGGCCCTGGTGCTCGCGCTGGTGTTCGCCGTGCTCTTCTACGCCTGCATCCTCGGCCACGAGCTCGCCCACGCCTGGGCGGCACGGCTGGCCGGCTTCCCGGTGCGCAGCATCACGCTCTGGGCCCTGGGCGGCTACACCTCCTACGAGCGTCGCGAGCCCTCCCCGGGCCGCGAGGCGCTGATCGCGGCGTCGGGGCCGATCAGCTCGGTGCTCATCGGGGTCGCCTGCAACGCGGCGGCGTCCGCGACGTACTACGGCGACCTGCGGGTGTACGTCGTGCTGCACGCGCTGGGCTTCTCCAACGTCATCCTCGGCATCTACAACGCGCTGCCGGGGCTGCCGCTCGACGGGGGAGCGGTGCTCAAGGCCGTCCTGTGGGGCGTCACCCGAGACGAGCGCCGCTCCACCGTGGTGGCCGCGTGGGCCGGCCGCGTGGTCGCCGTCCTGGTGTTCCTCGTCCCGCAGTACCTGGTCTGGCGGCGCGGCGGTGCGCCGGACCTCGGGTCGATCCTCATCGGGCTGCTCATCTCCAGCTACCTGTACTCGGGCGCCTCGCAGGTGCTCGCCCAGGCCCGGATCGCGGGCCGGGTCCCCACGCTGTCCGCGCGCGAGCTCGCGGTGCCCGCCGTGGCCATGGCGCACGACACCCCGCTGTCGGAGGCGCTGCGCCTGCGCGAGGAGGCCGGGGCCCGCTCGATGGTCGCGATCGACTCCGAGGGCCGCCCGCGCGGCGTCTCGCAGGAGTCCGCGCTCGCGGCGGTGCCGGCCGAGCGCCGGCCCTGGGTCCCGCTGTCGTCGGTGTGCGTCAACCTCGACGCCCGTGCGGTCCTCGTCGGCGACCTGCGCGGCGAGGACCTCATCAACGCAATGCTCGCGATCGAGGCCCCGCAGTACCTCGTCATCGACCCGCAGGGCGGGTGGTACGGCACGCTGGCGCGGGCCGACGTCGAGCGGGTGCTCGCCGGCCACCGGTAGCCGGCGTCGCCACCCGCCTATCCTTGGCCGCCATGACGACGCCTCCCGCACCCACGGGTGCCGACATGCGCCGGGGCGAGCTGCGCGAGGGCGACCGCGTGCAGCTCACGGACCCCAAGCGTCGGATGCACACGATCACGCTGGGCCGGGGCCGGTCGTTCCACACCTCCAAGGGCGCCATCGAGCACGACGCCCTCATCGGCCGGCCCGAGGGGATCGTCGTCACGTCCACGCAGGGGGTGCCCTACCTGGCGCTGCGCCCGCTGCTGTCGGACTTCGTGCTGGCCATGCCGCGCGGCGCGACGATCGTGTACCCGAAGGACGCCGCCGCGATCGTGGGCCTCGCCGACGTCTACCCCGGCGCCCGCGTGCTCGAGGCCGGGGTCGGGTCCGGCGCGCTCACCTGCTCCCTGCTGCGCGCGGTCGGCGACACGGGCCGGGTCTCGTCCTACGAGCGGCGCGCCGACTTCGCCGAGGTCGCGGCCTCGAACATCGAGCTGTTCTTCGGCGCCCCCCACCCGGCCCACACGCTGACGGTCGGCGACCTGACGCCCACGCTGCGGGCCCGGCGCAGGGAGGGGCACGACCTCGAGTTCGACCGCGCGGTGCTCGACATGCTCGCGCCGTGGGACTGCATCGACGTGGTGGCCGAGTCGCTGGTGCCCGGCGGGGTGCTGGTGGTCTACGTCGCTACCACCACGCAGATGTCGCGCACGGTCGAGGCGCTGCGCACCGACGGCAGGTGGACCGAGCCGCACGCGCAGGAGACCCTGCTGCGCACCTGGCACCTCGAGGGGCTGGCCGTGCGCCCGGACCACCGGATGAACGGCCACACCGGCTTCCTCGTCTCCACCCGCCGGCTCGCGGACGGCACCGTGCTCCCGCCGCGGCGCAGCCGGCCCGCCAAGGGCGCCTACGGCGAGGACTACGAGGCCCCGGCCTCCTGACGCGCGGCCCCCGCTCCCGCACCTGGCGGCGTCGCCCTGCGCCGGGCCCGTCCCGCCGCGCGGGACGGCGGCGCCGCGACCGGAGTCCGGGCGCCCCCGGAACGTGCGCTCGGGACGGGAACAGGTCGCGTGTTACGGCTGGGTTGCGACTCGCGCGGGCCCGCTTACCGCGAGCGCCCCCGCGCCCGACGTGGGTAGGGTCGAGCAGAGCCGGGAGGTGATCGCACGTGAGCTACTCCGACGACCGCGCACAGGACCTGCGCGTCTCCGCCCTGCAGGCCGAGCTGGCGGCGGCGACCGCCCAGAACCAGCGACTGGTCGCCACGCTGCGCGAGGCGCGCGACCAGATCGTGGCGCTCAAGGAGGAGGTCGACCGCCTCGCCGAGCCACCCAGCGGCTACGGGGTCTTCCTCGAGCGGCTCGAGGACGGCTCCGTCGACGTGTTCGCCTCCGGCCGCAAGATGCGCGTGGTCGTCAGCCCCGACGTCGACGCCGAGTCGCTGCGTCCCGGCCAGGAGGTCGTGCTCAACGAGGCCATGAACGTGGTCGCCGCCCGGGAGTTCGAGCGCCACGGCGAGATCGTGATGCTCAAGGAGCTGCTCGAGGACGGCGAGCGGGCCCTGGTCATCTCGCACTCCGACGAGGAGAAGGTGGTGCGCCTCGCCGCGCCGCTGCTCGGGAGCAGCGTGCGCCCGGGCGACTCCCTGCTGCTGGAGCCGCGCTCGCAGTACGTGTTCGAGAAAATCCCCAAGGCCGAGGTCGAGGAGCTGGTCCTCGAGGAGGTCCCGGACATCGACTACGCCGACATCGGCGGCCTCGCCTCCCAGATCGACGCGATCCGCGACGCGGTCGAGCTGCCCTACCTGCACGCGTCGCTGTTCCTCGAGCACAAGCTGCGCCCGCCCAAGGGGATCCTGCTCTACGGCCCGCCGGGCTGCGGCAAGACGCTCATCGCCAAGGCCGTGGCGAACTCCCTGGCCAAGAAGGTGGCCGAGGTCGAGGGGCGTCCCGAGGGCCGCTCGTTCTTCCTCAACATCAAGGGCCCCGAGCTGCTCAACAAGTACGTCGGCGAGACTGAGCGGCACATCCGGCTGGTGTTCCAGCGCGCCCGCGAGAAGGCGTCCGAGGGCATGCCGGTCATCGTGTTCTTCGACGAGATGGACTCGCTGTTCCGCACGCGCGGCACCGGTGTGTCCAGCGACGTCGAGAACACGATCGTGCCCCAGCTGCTCAGCGAGATCGACGGCGTCGAGAGCCTCGAGAACGTCATCGTGATCGGCGCCTCGAACCGCGAGGACATGATCGACCCGGCGATCCTGCGGCCAGGCCGCCTCGACGTGAAGATCAAGATCGAGCGTCCCGACGCCCAGGGTGCCGGCGACATCTTCTCGAAGTACCTCACCCCGGACCTCCCGCTGCACGCCGACGACCTCGCCGAGCACGGGGGCGACGCGGCGGCCACCTGCGCCGGGATGATCCAGCGCGCGGTCGAGCGGATGTACACCGAGAGCGAGGAGAACCGGTTCCTGGAGGTCACCTACGCCAACGGCGACAAGGAGACCCTCTACTTCAAGGACTTCAACTCCGGCGCCATGATCGAGAACATCGTGAGCCGGGCCAAGAAGATGGCGATCAAGGACCTGCTCGACACCGGCCAGCGCGGCATCCGCGTGCAGCACCTGCTGGCCGCCTGCGTCGACGAGTTCCGCGAGAACGAGGACCTGCCGAACACGACCAACCCGGACGACTGGGCGCGCATCTCCGGCAAGAAGGGCGAGCGCATCGTGTTCATCCGCACCCTCATCCAGGGCAAGCAGGGCACCGAGGCGGGGCGCAGCATCGACACGGTGGCGCCCACCGGCCAGTACCTCTGACGCCGGCCGTGCCGCTGCCCGGCCGCCCGGGCCGGCAGCCGCGCGTCCGCGCGTCGGTCGCGCGGGTGGCGCCGCCCGCGGCGGGGCGACGTACGCTCGTGCCATGACCGTGCACCGCGTCATGGGGATCGAGACGGAGTACGGGATCTCCGTCCCGGGCCACCCGCACGTCAACTCGATGCTCACCAGCTCTCAGGTGGTCAACGCCTACGGCAGCGCCGTCACGCTGCCGGCCCGGCTCCAGGCGCGGTGGGACTACGACGAGGAGACGCCGCTGCGCGACGCGCGGGGGTTCGACCTCACCCGCGCCGAGGCCGATCCCACCCAGCTCACCGACGAGGACCTCGGTCTCGCCAACCTCATCCTCACCAACGGGGCCCGCTTCTACGTCGACCACGCGCACCCCGAGTACTCCAGCCCCGAGGTCACCAACCCGCTCGACGCCGTCGTCTGGGACAAGGCGGGGGAGCGCATCATGGCCCGCGCGGCGGAGCTGGTCACCCAGATCCCGGGTGCCAACCCGGTGAACCTCTACAAGAACAACGTCGACAACAAGGGCGCGTCGTACGGCACCCACGAGAACTACCTCATGCGCCGCACGACCCCGTTCGCCGACATCGTGCGGCACCTGACGCCGTTCTTCGTCTCCCGCCAGGTGGTCACCGGGTCCGGCCGCGTGGGCCTCGGGCAGGAGGGGCGCCGGCACGGCTACCAGCTCTCGCAGCGCGCCGACTACTTCGAGGTCGAGGTCGGGCTCGAGACCACGCTCAAGCGCCCGATCATCAACACCCGCGATGAGCCGCACGCCGATCCCGAGAAGTACCGGCGGCTGCACGTCATCGTCGGCGACGCGAACCTGGCGGAGGTGTCGACTTACCTCAAGCTCGGCACCACGTCGCTCGTGATCGCGATGGTCGAGGACGGCTTCCTCGACCTCGACCAGGTGATGGACAACCCGGTGCGGGAGATGCACGAGGTCTCCCACGACCCGGGCCTGCGCCACCTCGTCACCATGAGGTCGGGCCGGCGGATCACCGCGGTGCAGATGCAGCTGGAGTTCCTCGAGCAGGCGCGCAAGTACGTCGAGGACCGCAGCGGGTCCGACGTCGACCCGCAGACCGCCGACGTGCTCGACCGCTGGGAGTCCGTGCTCACCCGGCTCGAGACCGACCCCATGCTGCTCAAGGGCGAGCTGGACTGGGTCGCGAAGCTGTCCGTCCTCCAGGGCTTCCGCGACCGCGACGGGCTCGACTGGGACAACGCCCGGCTGCACCTCGTGGACCTCCAGTACAGCGACGTGCGTCCGGACAAGGGCCTGGCCCAGCGGCTCATGGCGCGCGGGGCGCTGGAGCGCCTCACCACCGACGAGCAGGTCCGCGCCGCGGTGGTGACGCCCCCGACCGACACCCGCGCGTGGTTCCGCGGGGAGTGCATGCGCCGCTACCCGGAGTCGGTCGCGGCCGCGTCCTGGGACTCGGTGATCTTCGACGTGCCGGGGCACGAGGCGCTGCAGCGCGTGCCCACCCTGGAGCCGCTGCGCGGCACGCAGGCGCACGTGGGCCGCCTGCTCGACGGGTCGCCCACCGCGCGCGACCTGCTCGCCGCGCTGCACCGCGAGCCCTGAGCGGGCGTCCGCGGCACCCGGCGGGTCGCCGGGCCTCGTCCGGCGGGCGTACGGTCGCGTGGGTAGGGTCGTGACGACGCCGGCAGCCGGCCGGGTCGGGAGCTTCGGAGGCCGACATGCCCACGCGTGACAGCGGCGAGCAGCAGCACCGGTCCCGTACGGAGGGGACCGAGGAGGTCGAGGAGTCGGCGGCACCGTCGTCCGACCTCTCCGCACGCAAGGAGGCGCTCGACGCCGACATCGACGCGATCCTCGACGACATCGACGAGGCGCTCGAGACCAACGCGGAGGAGTTCGTCCGCGGGTTCGTCCAGAAGGGTGGCCAGTGACCGACCACCGTCCGGCGGGGGCGTCCCTGCCGCCTGCGTTCCTCCGCGCGGGGACGTCGTCGTTCGCCGAGTTCCTGGCCGGCCACGACCCGAGCCTGCTCCCCGGCGGCCGCACGCTGCCCCCGGGCGCGACCGTCGAGGCCGTGCACGGCACCACGATCGTCGCGCTGACCTACCCCGGTGGCGTGGTGATGGCCGGCGACCGGCGCGCCACGATGGGCAACGTCATCGCCCAGCGCGACATCGAGAAGGTCTTCCCCGCCGACGAGTGGAGCTGCGTGGGCATCGCCGGCACCGCCGGGCTCGCCGTCGAGATGGTCAAGCTCTTCCAGGTCGAGCTCGAGCACTACGAGAAGATCGAGGGCGCGCAGCTGTCCGTGGACGGCAAGGCCAACCGGCTCGCCACCCTCATCCGGGGCAACCTGGCCATGGCGATGCAGGGACTCGCCGTGGTGCCGCTCTTCGCCGGCTACGACGCCGACAGCGCGGGCGGGCGCATCTTCAGCTTCGACGTGACGGGCGGTCGGTACGAGGAGCACCGGCACCACGGCGTCGGCTCCGGCTCGCTGTTCGCGCGCGGCGCGCTCAAGAAGCTGTGGCGCGACGACCTCAGCCGCGAGGAGGCCGTCCGGGTCGCGATCGAGAGCCTCTACGACGCGGCCGACGACGACTCCGCCACCGGAGGCCCGGACCTCGCCCGCGGCATCCTGCCCGTGGTGGCCGTCGTCGACGCCGGCGGCTACCGACGGGTGCCGGAGGGTGAGCTCGACCCGATCGCGCGCGCCGTGGTGGCGGCCCGAACCGTGCGGCCCGACGGCCCGGTCGCACCGATCACGGGGGAGCGCTCGTGAGCATCCCGTTCTACGTCTCGCCCGAGCAGGTCATCCGCGACAAGGCGGACTACGCGCGCAAGGGCATCTCGCGCGGGCGCAGCGTGATCGTGCTCCAGTACGCGGGCGGCCTGCTGTTCGTCGCCGAGAACCGCTCTCGGGCGCTGCACAAGATCTCCGAGATCTACGACCGCATCGCCTTCGCGGCGGTCGGCAAGTACAACGAGTTCGAGAACCTCCGGGTGGCCGGGGTGCGCCTGGCCGACCTGCGCGGCTACTCCTACGACCGGCGCGACGTCACCGGCCGCAGCCTGGCCAACGCCTACGCGCAGACGCTCGGCACGATCTTCACCGAGACGCAGAAGCCGTACGAGGTCGAGATCGTCGTGGCCGAGGTCGGCGACACCCCGCACGACGACCAGCTCTACCGGCTCACCTTCGACGGCTCCGTCGGCGACGAGCACGGCTTCGTGGCCATGGGCGGCTCGGCCGACACCATCACCGCGGCCCTGCGGGAGCGCTGGAGCGAGGGCATGGCCTTCGAGGACGCGCTGCGCCTGGCCGTGGAGCTGCTCGGCGTGGCCGACCCGGCTGCGGCCCCCAACGGGGGCGGGCCCGGCACGGACGCCGGGCCCCGGGTGCTCACGCCGGGGCAGCTCGAGGTGGCGGTGCTCGACCGCGACCGGCCCCGCCGCAAGTTCCGGCGCATCCCCGGCCAGGCCCTCGCCGAGATCCTCCAGGTGGACGACGACAGCGACGACGGCGGCGGCGACCTCGCTTGAGCCGCACGCCGGCGCCCCACGCGGCGGCGCGCCGGTGGGCGGGCGCCCCGGCCCGTGCCTAGGGTGAGGACGTGGACCGCAGGATCTTCGGGATCGAGACGGAGTACGGCGTCACCTGCACGTTCCGCGGGCAGCGCCGGCTCTCGCCGGACGAGGTGGCCCGCTACCTCTTCCGCCGGGTGGTGTCCTGGGGCCGCTCCAGCAACGTGTTCCTGCGCAACGGCGCCCGGCTCTACCTCGACGTCGGCAGCCACCCGGAGTACGCCACGCCCGAGTGCGACCGCATCCCGGACCTCGTCACGCACGACAAGGCGGGCGAGCGGATCCTCGAGGGCCTGCTGGTGGACGCCGAGAGGCGCCTCCAGGAGGAGGGCATCGCGGGGGACGTCTACCTGTTCAAGAACAACACGGACTCGGCCGGCAACTCCTACGGCTGCCACGAGAACTACCTCGTCGGCCGGCACGGCGAGTTCTCCCGGCTCGCCGACACCCTCATCCCGTTCCTGGTGTCGCGCCAGATCGTCGCGGGCGCCGGCAAGGTGCTCCAGACGCCCCGCGGGGCGGTCTACTGCGTGAGCCAGCGGGCCGAGCACATCTGGGAGGGCGTCTCGAGCGCCACCACCCGCTCGCGCCCGATCATCAACACCCGCGACGAGCCGCACGCCGACGCCGAGCGCTACCGCCGGCTGCACGTCATCGTGGGCGACAGCAACATGAGCGAGACCACCACCATGCTGAAGGTGGGCGCCACGGACCTCGTGCTGCGGATGCTCGAGCACGGCACGGTGCTGCGCGACATGACCCTGGAGAACCCGATCCGGGCCATCCGCGAGATCAGCCACGACCCCACCGGCCGCAAGACGGTGAAGCTGGCCAACGGCCGCGAGCTCTCCGCGCTCCAGATCCAGACCGAGTTCCTCGAGCGCGCGCAGGACTTCGCGCAGCGGCGGGGCCTGCTCGACGACCCGGCCGGCGTCCCGGCCCGGGTGCTCGACCTGTGGGGCCGCACGGTCCGCGCCGTCGACACCGGCGACCTGTCGCTCGTCGAGCGCGAGATCGACTGGGTGATCAAGCTGCGCCTGCTCGAGCGCTACATGGCCAAGCACGACCTCGAGCTGTCGAGCCCGCGGATCGCCCAGCTCGACCTCGCCTACCACGACATCACCCGCTCGCGCGGGCTGTACTACCTGCTCGAGCAGCGCGGCGCCGTGGCCAGGGTCGCGACCGACCTCGGCGTGTTCGAGGCCAAGTCCGTCCCGCCGCAGAGCACCCGCGCCAAGCTGCGCGGCGACTTCATCCGCCGCGCCCAGGAGCGCCGGCGGGACTTCACAGTGGACTGGGTCCACCTCAAGCTCAACGACCAGGCCCAGCGCACCGTGCTGTGCAAGGACCCCTTCCGCGCCGTGGACGACCGGGTCGACAAGCTCATCGCCAGCATGTGAGTGCGGCTCCCGGCCGGGCGCCAGGCCGCTCCCAGCGGGCTGCCAGGCGGGTGCGCTGTGTCAGGGACACCGCCCGCGGCGGGTTAGGGTCGTCCCTCGTGACCCCCCGACGTGCCCGATCCCTCGTGCCCGCGGCCGCCGCGCTGGCCGCCGTCCTCGCCCTGGCCGCCTGCGGCTCGTCGACGACGTCGGACACGACGCCCTCGGCCTCCTCCAGCAGCGGCGGCAGCGCCGCCGCGGGGGAGTGCGCCGGCACCCCCACCAGCCCGGACTACACCGTCGGCACCGCGGGGGTGACGGTGACCGGCGACCTGGGTGCCAAGCCCCAGGTCACCGTGGGCAGCGCCGCCGCCGGCGTCACCGCGCTCACCGTCTGCGACCTCGTGGTCGGCACCGGCGACGCCGTGGCGGCGGGCTCGACGATCACCGCCCAGTACGTCGGGATCGGCGCCCAGTCCCAGAAGCAGTTCGACTCCTCGTGGGACCGCGGCCAGCCGGCGAAGTTCTCGCTGAGCCAGGTCATCCCGGGCTGGACCAACGGCATCCCCGGCATGAAGATCGGCGGCCGCCGCCTGCTCGTGATCCCCGGCGCGCAGGCCTACGGGGCCAACCCGCCGTCGGCCGACATCGGCGCGAACGAGGCGCTGGTGTTCGTCGTCGACGCCGTGCCCGCAGTCGTCCCGACCGTGGGCCCGCACGTGGAGGGCACCGCCGGGGTCACCGTGACCGGCGACGCGGGCAAGGAGCCGGCGGTGTCGGTCTCGGCCGAGACCGCGGCGGTCAAGGACCTCACCGTGCACGACATCACCGTCGGCACCGGCGCCGAGGCCAAGCCCGGTGACACGGTCACCGTGCAGTACGTCGGCGTCGCCGGCCAGACCGGCAAGGTGTTCGACTCGAGCTGGAAGAACGGCTCCCCGGTGCAGTTCGACCTGTCCCAGATCATCACCGGCATCGCCGACGGCGTGCCCGGGATGAAGGTCGGGGGACGCCGGCTCATCGTGATGCCGGGCGACCTCGGCTTCGGGGCCAAGCCGCCGACCGGGTTCGACATCAAGGCCGGCGAGCCGCTCGTGTTCGTGATCGATCTCGTGTCGGTGCCCTGACCGGGGCCCTGGCACGGCAGCATCTACCCCGACGTCCCCACCGCGCCCGCCGGCCCGTCCGGCGTCCGCCCCGCCCCCTGGAGGCACCGATGAGCGAGAAGCCCGAGATCGACTTCCCGGGCGGCCCCGCGCCCACCGAGCTCGAGATCGCCGACCTCGTCGTCGGCGAGGGTGCCGAGGCGGTCGCCGGCGCCACCGTGCTGGTGCACTACGTCGGGGTCGAGTTCGACAGCGGCGAGCAGTTCGACGCCAGCTGGGACCGCGGCGAGCCGATCGAGTTCCCGCTGCGCGGGCTGATCCAGGGCTGGCAGGACGGCATCCCCGGCATGCGCGTGGGCGGACGCCGCCAGCTGACCATCCCGCCGGAGCAGGCCTACGGCCCCGCCGGCGGCGGCCACCGGCTCTCCGGCAAGACCCTCGTGTTCGTGATCGACCTGCTCGGGGTGCGCTGACCGGGCCGGTCCCCGGGCACGAGGCACGACGGCGCGACCAGCGGGAGGACCCGTGAGCCAGAAGGACCGCACGGAGCGGCTGCTCAACCTGCTCTTCGCGCTCATGGCGTCCGCCCGGCCGGTGCCCAAGCACGTGCTCCGGGAGGCGATCGACGCCTACCGCGAGAGCCCGTCCGACGAGGCGTTCGAGCGCATGTTCGAGCGCGACAAGGACGAGCTGCGCAGCATGGGCGTCCCGGTCGAGACCGTCGAGGGCTCCGACGGCGTCGGGGGCATCGAGGGCTACCGGGTGGCCGCGGACGACTACGCCCTGCCCGCGGTGGACTTCACCGCGGACGAGCTGGCGGTGCTCGGCCTGGCCGCGCGGGTGTGGGAGCAGGCCAGCCTCGGGCCCGCGGCGCAGCGGGCGCTGCGCAAGCTCGAGACGGCCGGCGCCGGCGCCGTGGTGGACGGCCCGGTAGGCATCGAGACCCGCATCGGCACCGCGGAGCCGGCGTTCCCGGTGCTCCTGGAGGCGCTGCGCACCCGGCGTCGGGTCCGGTTCGCTTACCGCAAGCCGGAGGACGCCGAGCCCGCCCCGCGCGAGGTCGAGCCCTACGGCGTGGCCTCCCGGCGCGGGCACTGGTACCTCATCGGCCGCGACACCGGCCGCGGCGCCGAGCGCGTGTTCCGCCTCTCGCGGGTCGTCGGCACGGCCTCGCTCGTCGGCCCGGCCGGCGCCTACGAGATCCCCGAGGGCGTGGACCTCGCCGGGTCGATCGCGGCCTCGCCCGCCGGGCGCGTGGGTGCGCTCACCGCCCGCCTGCGGGTGGCGCCGGGCCGCGGCAACGGCCTGCGGCGCCGGGCGATCTCGGTCGACCCCGCGGAGGGCACCGACGTCGTGGTGCTCACCTACAGCGACGACGAGGCCCTGGCCTCCGAGCTCGTGGGGCTCGGAGCGGCGGTCACCGTGCTGGAGCCGCCGACCCTGCGCGCCGCGGTCGTGCGCCGCCTGCGGGTGGCCGCGGGCCTGACGGCAGGGGGTGCGGCATGAGCGTGCGCACGGCGCCGGACACCGCCGCCACGCGGCTCTCGCGGCTGCTCGCGCTGGTGCCCTGGCTCTCCGCCCACGAGGGCGTCACGATCGACGAGGCCGCGGCCCACTTCGGGGTCACCGCCGACCAGCTGCAGGCCGACCTGTGGCTGCTCATCTGCACCGGGCGGCCCGGTCACATGCACGGCGACCTCGTCGACATCCAGTTCTGGGAGGAGGACGGCCGCATCACGGTCGTCGACCCGCAGACCCTCGACCGGCCGCTGCGGCTGTCCGCCGACGAGGCGGCGTCGCTGCTGGTGGCGCTGCGCGTGCTGGCCCAGGTGCCCGGGCCCCACGACCGCGCCTCGCTGGCCTCGGCCACCGCGAAGCTGGAGGCGGCCGCGGGGGAGGCCCTGCGCGCCGCCGACGGGCTGGCCGTCTCGGTGGACACCTCGCGCGACCCGCACGTGCTCGAGGCCGTCTCGCAGGCCCTGGCCGAGGGGCGCCGCATGCACCTGCGCTACGTCGGGGCCACCGACGAGGCCACCGAGCGCGACGTCGACCCGATGCGCGTGCTCACCCTCGACGGGCGCACCTACCTCGAGGCGTGGTGCCGGCGCGCCGAGGCGGTGCGCACCTTCCGGCTGGACCGGATCGAGGAGGTCGCGGTGCTCGACCTGCCCGCCGAGGTGCCCGGGGACGCCGTCCCGCGCGACCTCGGCGCCGGGGCGCTGCGCCCGGAGGGCCCGCTGGTGACCCTGCGCCTGGCGCCGCAGGTGGCCTGGATCGCCGAGGAGAACCCGGTGGAGCGGGTCACCGAGCACCCGGACGGCAGCCTCGAGGTGGCGCTGCCCGTCGGCGACGAGCGCTGGCTGGTGCGGCTGCTGCTCCGGATGGGTGACGCCGTCACCGTGCTCGACCGGCCCGACCTGGTCGAACGCGTCCGCGACGAGGCGCTCGCGGCCCTCGCCGCCTACGACGCCTGAGCCCGCGCGGGCCCTCCGCCCGCCGCCGCCGGTCCGGCGACGGTCCCGCGGCGGCTCCTCCGTCCGTCCCCCGCGACGTGGCCCGGGTGCCCGGGCCGGGGTCGTCCGTGCGGGTCCGTGACCGTTCCGTGGCCATTTACCTCGGTCCCGGGGGCTCAAGAACCCCCGGGGGTCGTGCCGAGACTCCCTGCGTCGGTCCGAGAGGGACATGCAGGGAGGAGGGCCCGATGGCCACCATCAAGGCGACCTGTCCGATGTGCGGTGACGTCGACCTCACCCCGCGCCAGGTCCGCGTCCGCGTCATCGAGGCGATCAGCGAGTGCGACTCGCGCAGCAGCTACGTGTTCGGCTGCCCGCAGTGCCGCACCGACGTCGAGAAGCCGGCCGACGACGAGGTCGTGCGCCTGCTCACCTCGGCCGGGGTCCGCGTGGAGCGCGTGGCGGTGCCCGCCGAGGCCCGCGAGCCCCACGACGGCGGCCCCATCGGCTACGACGACCTGCTCGACCTGGTGCTCTTCCTCGAGACGCACGACGCGATCGCCGAGGAGGTCGGCCTCACCCTCGGCCGCTGACGGGCGCCCGAGGGGGCTCGTCGTCCCCGCAGCGAGGTCGCCCCGCGTGCGGGGGAGCGGTGACGAACCGGTGACGAACGCCGCGGGAGTTCGGCACGCCCCTCGGCCCGGGCGGCCAGCGCGGGTTATCGTGGACCACCACGTCCGGGGACGTACCGGGCGAAACGCGCAGTCAGTGAGGACCGCCCGATGTCATTCCTGAGAGAGCCAGGCGTCTGGATCGTCATCCTCGTGGTGATCCTGCTCTTCGGGGCCAAGCGCCTTCCCGACGTCGCCCGCGGCGTCGGTCGCTCCCTGCGCATCTTCAAGGCCGAGACGGAGGGCCTGCGCTCGGACTCCTCCAGCGAGACCCCCGCGCCCCCGGCCGTGACGGCCGCCCCGGCCCAGCCCGCCCCGCAGGCCCAGCCGGCGCCGCAGCAGGCGGCGCCCGCGGCGGCGGAGGGCCCCCGCTACCTCGTCGACCCGGTCACGGGTCAGCAGGTCCTCGCCCAGCCGGTGACGCCGCCGGCTGACGGCGCCCCGCGCGCCTAGCAGCGGCCGCAGGACGACCCCCCGTGGTCACCGAGGACGTGGGCGCCCGGCGCCGACGGCGGGGCCGGCGCCCGTCCAACCCCGAGGGGGCGATGACCCTCTGGGAGCACCTGCGCGAGTTCCAGGTGCGGCTCTTCCGCTCCGTGCTGGCGATCCTCGCGGGCTCGGCCGTGGCCTGGTTCTTCTACGACCAGATCCTCGCGTTCATCCAGGCCCCGTTCACGCGCGTCGTCGAGCAGGCCCGGGCCGAGGGCAAGACCGTCGAGCTCGTGCTCAGCACCGTCACCGACGCGTTCACCCTCCAGCTGCAGGTCGTCGTCGTCTCGGGCCTGATCATCTCGCTGCCCTTCTGGCTCTACCAGCTGTGGCGCTTCCTGGCCCCGGGCCTCAAGGGCAACGAGCGCAAGTGGGCCTACATCTTCGTGGGCGCGGCCACCCCGCTGTTCCTGTTCGGCGCGGCCATCGCCTACTGGGCGATGCCCAACCTGCTCACGCTGCTGCTCGGGTTCACGCCGCAGAACATCGCGAACCTGATCCACGTCAACGAGTACCTGGCGTTCATGATCCAGGTGCTGCTCTTCTTCGGCATCGGGGCGATCATCCCGCTGATCTTCGTGATGCTGAACTTCGCGGGCGTGCTGTCCGGGGCCCGGCTGCTGCGGCACTGGCGCTGGCTGGTCATCGGCGTGCTCACGTTCGCCGCCGTGGCCACCCCCACGCCGGACCCGTTCACGATGCTGGCCGTGGCCCTGCCGTTCATGGGGATCGTCGCGGTGGCCGTGTCGATCATGCTCGTCAACGACCGGCGCCGGGCCCGCCGGGCGCTGCGCGAGGGCTTCGGACCGCTCTCCGACGACGAGGCCTCCGCCCTGCCCGAGCGCATCGTCGACCCCGCCGACGAACGGCCCAGCCGGCTCGACGACGACATCACCTGAGCGGCGCCCGGCCCCACGTGAGCCGGCGCGGCACTAGAGTCCGGCGCCGTGACCACACCCGAGCCCGCCGGGCCCGCTGCCGGGCGCGGCCGGGTCGTCCTGCTGCTCAACCCCACGTCGGGCAAGGGGCGCGCCTCCGCCGCCGCGCCGCTCGCCGTGGCCCGCCTGCAGGACCGCGGCCACGAGGTGGTCGTCGTGGTCGGCCACGACGCGGACGACGCCGCGCGCCGCCTGCGCGCCGCGCTGCAGGCCGCTCCCACCGCGGCCGTGGTGGCCTGCGGCGGGGACGGCACGGTGCACCTGTGCCTGCAGGCGGTGGCCGGCACGGACGTCCCGCTCGGCCTGCTCCCGACCGGCACCGGGAACGACAGCGCCACCCTGCTCGGCGTGCCGCACGACCCGGTGGCGGCGGCCGACGTGGTGGCCGACGCGCTGGCCTCCGGGAAGGCGCGCACGGTGGACGCCGGCCACGTCACCTCCGCCGACGGCGTGGAGCGCTACTACCTCGCGGTGCTCTCCAGCGGCTTCGACTCCATGGTCAACGAGCGCGCCAACCGCATGACCTGGCCGAGCGGGAGGGCGCGCTACCTGCGGGCGATCCTCGCGGAGCTGCGCAGCTTCCGGGCCGTGCCCTACACGATGGTGGTCGACGAGGGCCTGCCCACCGAGGTGCGGGTCGACAAGCGCGGGATGCTCGTGGCGGTGGGCAACGGGACCTCCTACGGCGGCGGCATGAAGGTGTGCCCCGGGGCGCTGCTCGACGACGGCCTGCTCTCGCTGATCTTCCTCGACGAGGTGTCCACCCCGACGTTCCTGCGCGTGTTCCCGCGGGTCTTCGCCGGCACCCACGTGGACATCCCCGAGGTGCACGAGCACGCGGCCACCACCGTGCGGCTCGACGCGCCGGGCCAGGTGGCCTACGCGGACGGCGAGCGCGTGGGTCCGCTGCCCGTCGAGGTCCGCGTCGTCCCCGGCGCCGTCCGCCTGCTCGTCCCCGCCTGAGCGACGGTCGCCCGTCGGGGACATAGCCTGTCGGAGTGGAATCGCCGGCCGACCAGTACGCCGCCGCGGTCCGCCGCTCGAGGGCGGCGCACCCGGCGCTCGAGGAGTTCCGCGGGCTCAACCCCTTCCCGCTCGACGGGTTCCAGGTGAGCGCGTGCGAGGCCCTCGAGGACGGTGCCGGGGTGCTGGTGGCCGCGCCCACGGGGGCCGGCAAGACCGTCGTGGGGGAGTTCGCCGTCCACCTCGCGCTGCGCGAGGGGCGCAAGTGCTTCTACACCGCGCCCATCAAGGCGCTGTCGAACCAGAAGTACCACGACCTGGTCGACCGGTACGGGCCCGAGCGGGTGGGGCTGCTCACGGGCGACAACACGGTCAACGGCGAGGCGCCGGTGGTGGTGATGACCACCGAGGTGCTGCGCAACATGCTCTACGCCGGGTCGCGCACGCTGGAGGGCCTCTCCTACGTCGTGATGGACGAGGTGCACTACCTCGCCGACCGGTTCCGCGGCGCCGTGTGGGAGGAGGTGATCATCCACCTCCCCGAGCACGTCGCCGTCGTGGCGCTCTCGGCCACGGTGAGCAACGCCGAGGAGTTCGGCGAGTGGCTCGCCACCGTGCGCGGCGACACCCGGGTGGTGGTGGAGGAGCACCGACCGGTCCCGCTCTGGCAGCACGTGATGGCCGGCGACCGGCTGTTCGACCTGTTCGTCGACGACGAGCAGCACCGGGTCAACCCCGAGCTGGTGCGGCTGGCCCGCGAGGACGACCGCATCGCCAAGATGTCGCGCGACGCGCGACGCGACGGCGACCGCAGCCCCGGCCCACGGCCCGGGCGCGGGGGGCGGCGCCCGCGCAACGTGCACGTGCCGCTGCGCTACGAGATGGTCGAGCGGCTCAACCGCGACCGCCTGCTGCCCGCCATCACCTTCATCTTCAGCCGGATCGGCTGCGACGCCGCGGTGGAGCAGTGCCTGGCGGCCGGCCTGCGGCTGACCTCGAACGAGGAGCGGCTGCTCATCCGCGGGATCGTGGAGCAGCGGTGCGCCGACCTCCCGCAGGACGACCTGGTGGTCCTCGGCTACCTCGACTGGCTCGACGGCCTCGAGCGCGGCTTCGCCGCGCACCACGCCGGGATGCTGCCCACCTTCAAGGAGACCGTGGAGGAGCTGTTCCAGCAGGGGCTGGTCAAGATGGTGTTCGCCACCGAGACCCTGGCGCTGGGCATCAACATGCCGGCCAAGACCGTGGTGCTCGAGAAGCTGGTGAAGTGGAACGGCGAGACCCACGCCGACGTCACGCCCGCCGAGTACACCCAGCTGACCGGCCGGGCCGGACGACGCGGCATCGACATCGAGGGCAACGCCGTCGTGGTGTGGCACCAGGGGTTCGACCCGTCGGCCCTCGCCGGGCTCGCCTCCACCCGCACCTATCCGCTGCGGTCGTCGTTCCACCCCTCGTACAACATGGCGGTCAACCTCGTCGGCTCGGTGGGCCACCACGCCGCGCGCGAGCTGCTGGAGACCTCGTTCGCGCAGTTCCAGGCCGACCGCGCCGTGGTGGGCCTGGTCACGCAGGTGCGCAAGCACGAGGAGGCGCTCGAGGGCTACCGCGAGGCCATGACCTGCCACCTGGGCGACTTCGCGGAGTACGCCGAGCTGCGCCGCCGCCTCACCGAGCGCGAGAAGGAGCTCGCCCGCGACGGGGCGGTGCGCCGGCGGGCCGCGGCGGCGCGCTCGCTCGAGGCGCTCAAGCCCGGCGACGTCATCGTGGTGCCGGCCGGGCGGCGCAGCGGGCTGGCCGTGGTGCTCGACCCCGGCCTGCACGAGCGGGACGAGCCCCGGCCCTCCGTGCTCACCATGGACCGCCAGGTGCGCCGGCTGTCGGTGGTCGACTTCCCGACACCGGTGGAGCCGGTGCAGACCCTGCGCATCCCGGCGCGGTTCAACCCGCGCTCGGCCAACAGCCGGCGCGACCTGGCCCAGCGCCTGAAGGAGGCGATGGGCGAGGTGCAGGTGGACCGGCCGCGCAAGCAGCGCAGCGGGACGGGCGACGACCCGCAGGTGCTCGAGCTGCGCCGGCTCATCCGGCAGCACCCCTGCCACGGCTGCGACGACCGCGAGCAGCACGCCCGGTGGGCCGAGCGGCACGCCCGCCTCTCGCGCGAGACCCGGGGCCTGGAGCGGCGCGTGGAGAGCCGCACGAACTCCATCGCGCGCCAGTTCGACCGGGTGTGCGCGATCCTCACCCGGCTCGGCTACCTCACGACCGACGACGACGCCGGCAGCGTCACCGACGCCGGTCGCATGCTCCAGCGGCTCTACAACGACATGGACCTCGTGGCCGCCGAGTGCCTGCGCCGCGGGCTGTGGGTCGGACTCGACCCGGCCGAGCTGGCGGCGGCGGCGTCCGTGCTGGTGTTCGAGGCGCGCCAGTCCGACGACGCCGTGCCGCCGCGCCTGCCCACCGGGAGGGTCCGCGACGTGCTCGCGGAGACCGTCACCCTGTGGGGCGAGCTGTCCTCGCTCGAGGCCGAGGAGCGCGTGTCGTTCCTGCGCGAGCCCGATCTCGGCTTCGCCTGGGCCGCCCACCGCTGGGCGTCGGGCAACCGGCTCGAGCCGGTGCTGCGCGACGCCGACCTCGCCGCCGGCGACTTCGTCCGCTGGTGCAAGATGCTCGCCGACCTGCTCGGGCAGGTGGCCGAGGCCGCAGCCTCGCTGGGCACCCCCGACGGCCTGGCGCTCTCGCGCACGGCCCGGGCCGCGGTGGACGCCGTCAAGCGCGGCGTCGTGGCCTTCTCGTCGGTGTGAGCGGGGAGCGCCGTGCGACCGGCCGCGGGCGCCGGGGTAGCGTCGCGGCGACCACGAGGAGCCCGATGACCCGCACACCCACCCGCACCGCCTCGCACCGGCGCCGCGCCGCGGCGCTGGCGGCGGTGTCCCTGTCGCTCGCGGCGTGCGGCGGTCCCTCCTCGACGTCCACGAACGGCCCCGCCTCCGCCGGCGTCTCGGCGGCCAGCACGGCCCCAGCGGGATCACCAACGGCGATCGGCCCGACGGTGCCCGGACCCACGTCGGCGTCGGCGTCGGCCGTCGGGTTCGCCGTGCTTCCCGAGTCCGTCCTCACGCCCGTGCCGCCGCTCACCTACGCCAGCGACCCCACCGCCGACGTCCAGATGGCCGCCCAGGGGGCCGCGCCCGCGGTGTCGCGGGTGTTCCTCGGGGGAGTGGCCCGCACGCTGGTCTACAAGGGCTCCGACGTCGGCGGGGTGCAGCTCTACCGCTTCGCGCCCACGGTGCCGCAGAGCGGCCGCGCGGCCTACGTGCCGCTCATGGTGCAGGGCTTCGCGCAGGTGGTGCCGGCCGCGTCCACCCTCGCCGGCCAGGACGTCGCGATAGCCGACCAGGTGCGCGGCACGACGACGGCGGCCATCGGGTGGTGGCACGGCGACGACGTCGTGATCGTGTGGGCCACGGGGATGCTGGCGGCGCAGCAGATCGCGACCGAGTACATCCAGCGCAGCGCGTCGGGCTGAGCCGGCGGCGCGGGCCGGCACCGGCCGCCTCAGCGGCGTCGGCCCTCGCGCCCGGCCCCCCCACGACCTGCGTCGCGAGTCAGGCTCTGCCGCCTCACGCGAGCAGCGCGGGTCGTCCGCCTGCCACCCCGGCCGTGCGGGTGGCAGGCGGACGCCGTCATCGCCCGGCCGTCAGCCGGCCACGGGGTTCGCGCACTGGCCGAGGGCCCGGTGCCCCACGGTGTTGGCCTCCCCGGGGAAGAAGCCGAACGACAGCGCCGGCCCGAGGCCGAAGCACGCCAGGTTGTGGCCGATGACGTTGCGCACGACGTAGACGGGCGGGACGGGGTCCTCCGGGTCGGTCGCGGTGATGCGGACCAGGGTCACGTTGCCGTCCACGTGGTTGAACAGCGCGCCGAACCAGTCGGCGGTGATGCCGACGGCGGTGAGGTTGCGCCCGATCGCGTTGTTCTTGACCGACCAGGGGATGTCGCCGCCGCCGCCGACCAGCGTGACGTTGCCGACCACCGTGACGCCGTTGAGCAGCACGGTGTTCGCCCGGACAGCGGTGATGTTGCCCTTCACCGTGATCTCGGAGGCCGAGCAGCCGAAGGGGTTCTCGACCTTGGGGTCGCACGGGTAGTCGTGGTCCGGGACGGTCGGATCGCTGTCGTCGGGGTCGAACATGGCGCCGCACTCGTGCCCGGTGTTGTGCGGGAAGTCCGGCTGGCAGCCCAGGCCCAGCAGAGCGCCGGCGCCGGCGATCACGTCGTGCCCGA
This sequence comes from Frankiales bacterium, assembly GCA_016125335.1. Classification (NCBI taxonomy): domain Bacteria; kingdom Bacillati; phylum Actinomycetota; class Actinomycetes; order Frankiales; species Frankiales bacterium. Next base: position 62,952 of record WGLY01000002.1, on the reverse strand, counting down.
CGGTGATGGTCGACGGCACGGTCTGCGCGTCGAAGACCCCACCGGGCGCGACCTTGATGTTCCCGAGCACGGTGATGGTGGCGTACGGGTCGACGTCGCAGGCGCCGGTGACGGTGATGCTGGAGTAGGCGCCGGAGTGGATGTGCGTGAACGTGCCGGTGGAGAAGTCCCCGCCGGCGCACGTGAGGGCGGGTGGTGACGGGTGGGCGGCCACCGGCGCACTGGCGCCGATCAGGAGGGCCGCGACCGATGCGATGACGAGCAGGACTCGTTTCATGTCGCCTCCGACGGGAGGTACCACCGGCGGATCGGCGTGCCCGTCAGGCAGCGTCCGCTGCCACGCCGTGGCCAGGTGGTCCCGGCCGCCGGGTGCCCCGCATGCTCCTCCGCGGAGGCTGCGAGGCGCAGTCGATTGACGCAATCCCGACCGATGTCGGGCGACCTACCCGCCGGGCCGCTACGAGCCGGGCCGCCTCCTCGCGACGAGTCGTCCCCGGCGGGTGGTGGGCAGGGGAGGTCAGGCTGCAGCTGCGGCCAGGACGGCGGTGAGCCGGGCCACCGGCGTCCCCAGGTTCCACCGGTCGGCCAGCGCGGCCAGGGCGTCCGGGTCCGCGGGGGAGGCGGGGAGCCGATCGTCGAGGTCCGGCAGGGGCACGTCGGTGGCCACGCGCACCACGGTGGGCGCCACCGCGAGGTAGTCGCGCGCCGCGAGCACCTTGCCGAGCACGCTGGCCCGCGCCCCCGGGTCGCCCGCCTCGGCCGCGCGGACGACGCCGGCGAGCGACCCGTACTGCGTGATGAGGGCGGCCGCGGTCTTCTCGCCGATGCCGGGCACGCCGGGCAGCCCGTCGGAGGGGTCGCCGCGCAGCGCGGCGAAGTCGGCGTAGGCGGTGCCGGGGATGCCGTAGCGCTCGGCCACCACGGCCTCGGTGACGACGTCGGCCCGGCCCACGCCGCCCTTCGCGGTGTAGAGCACCCGCACGCTGCGGGCGTCGTCGACCACCTGGAACAGGTCGCGGTCGCCGGTGACGACGTCGGTCGGCACCGTCGCGCGGGCGGCCAGCGTGCCGATGACGTCGTCGGCCTCGTAGCCCGCGGCGCCCACGCGGGCGATCCCGAGCGCGGCGAGGACGTCGGCGATCACCGGCACCTGCGGCGCGAGCGTGTCCGGCACCTCCTCGGCGTTGGCCTCGGCGTCGGCAACGCGGTGGGTCTTGTACGACGGGATCGCCTCCACGCGGAACTGGGGACGCCAGTCGTCGTCCCAGCAGCAGACCACGCGGGTCGCGCCCTGGTCGACCACGAGGCGGCTGATGAAGTCGAGGAAGCCGCGGACCGCGTGCACGGGCGTGCCGTCGGGCGCGAGCACCGGGTCCTTCATGCCGTAGAACGCGCGGAAGTAGAGGGAGGCGGAGTCGATCAAAACGAGTTTTTCAGGTCGAGCGGTCATGGCGACACGCTAGGTCACCGGACGGCCCGGTGTAGCGAGGAACCCGTAGCCTTCTGCTGTGGCGCGGGCTGACTTCGACAAGCTATTGGACGGGCTGTCCCCGCCCGCACAGTGGAGCGGCGGGGTCGACGCCTGGAAGGCCCTCGTCACGTACTTCAGCACCGATGCGGCCGAACCTCCCGACCTTCACGAGAACATGCGGCGTATGGCGGACTCGCCGGACGCGATGAAGTTGTCGATCACGCTCGGCGCGCACATTGGGACAGCGTCAACCGTGCTGGTCTGGGAGCCGGGGGAGCCGTCGAGCACAGCCGCGCCGGGGCTGACGCTGTTCGACCGCTTCGCTGCCGACTGGAAGCCGGACCTTCCGGATCTCCACAGAGACGCGCAGGCCAGCCTTCTGCGGGCAGTCGAGCGGCTGGCCGACTCGTGCTCGGACGGGCATCAGTTGCTCGCCATTGCCGAGGCGTACCTTCGGCTTCCCGCGCCGACGGAGGACTTCCCGGAGGACTAGTCGCGGGAAACGACTAGCGCGAGACGACGCGCGATCCCCTGTGCCGCAACGAATTCCGCGATTTCCATACCTTGCGCCCGGGGCGCCGGCAGTCCTAGCCTGACCACGTCGCACAGCGGAGGCGGCCCCGGCGGAGCGTTGCGACCGCTGCGCCGGGGCCTGACGCACCACCTGAGCAAGCAGGGAGCGCGCTATGGGAAGCATGGGGGCCGGTGAGCCCACGGTCTACGTCGGGTCCGCGATCGACGAGATCGCCTTCGGGGAGGTCTACGAGCAGCTCACGGCGGCCGGGTTTCGGCCGATCGGCGCGGGGGCGGTCCTGGAGATCGACCTCGACGGACTGCTCGGCGCGGACTACCGGCTCGGACTCAACTGGGTCGAGGCGACGATCGCCGAAGGGTTCGCCGTCCCGGTCGTCGGCACGGTCGAGGAGATTCTCGGGGCTGCCTGACTAACCAGCGATGGGAGCCTGGCCTCGCTTTCCCCGTTGCGGAGCCGGGCGCCCTCGCCTGTCCTTCGGGCGGAACTGAGTCCCAGCAGGACGTCACGATGTGAGCCGCATCACAATTAGAATCGGTATGGAACGGGAGAAATCTCCCTTGACCACAGGCCGTCCACACGCTAATCCCCAGCGCTCATGGGCTTGTCCCCAGGACAATCCACAGAATTGTCCACAGGGGATGACGGCTAGTCACACGCTTGTAAGTAAGCCCAGGTAGCCTGTCCCCTGAGTGACGAAGGCCTCGGACAAGTGGTCCGTGGTCCGGACCCCTCGACCGAGGCTTCGTGTCTACCTGGCAGTAGCGCGAAGGTAGCACGGCCAGCGCCATGGAGCGCGCTGGCTGTGCCCTCTGTCACACGAGGTGTCCTCACTCAGAGCTGCTCACGCGACATTCGCCGCGGAGCGGAAGGTGAAGGAACACGATGAACGGAATCATGGTCTCCTACGACCTCCAGCGGCCGGGGCAGAACTACTCCGGTCTGATCGAGGCCATCAAGGGCCTCGGTGCGTACAGGCACTGCCTGCAGTCGACGTGGCTTGTGGCCACCGCTCACAGCCCCGCGGCCGTGTGGGACTCGCTCGCGGGGCACGTGGACAAGAACGACCGAGTGCTGGTCATGACTGTGGGCGGCACCGCCGCTGGCTGGCTGAACAAGGCTGATTGGGACTGGATCAACACGCACATCTAGTCCACACGAGCGAGTACGACGCCCGCCTCCGAGCCACGGAGGCGGGCGTCGTGCTGTCAGTCGCGACGTCGGCGAGAACGTCGTAGAGGTTGTGGGTGTATGTGTGAGACGCCGCTACCCATCACTCCCACAGGCATCGCGAAGTTGACGAGTGCGCCAGGTCGAATGCCTGGACCGAGGACGTCGCAGTAGAACGCGTCGTCGACCGTGGCGTCGCTGTGGAGCCAGACGACGAGGCATTCCTGCCCAACGACCGGACCGGACGAGCGCTTGATGAAGCCGACAAGCACCTGAGCCACGGCCATTGGGTTCGATCTGACCTTGGGAATCGCCTTGTGCAGCAGGTCGAGCGATGCCTGCGATGGTGGAACGCCGAGAGTGAAGAACTCCTCGTGGTAGTCCTGCAACGAGGTCGCCACGAATAGCCGGGCGGGATGACTCCGGATGGTGCCGTCAGCCATGTGCATGTTGCTGATCAGCGCGAGCGTGGGCCGCCGATCGAGGAAGCCGATCCCGGCGAAGGCGAGCTTCCGCCGAGGATTTCGCAGGGCGACTCGATTGAGCCTCTTTGTCACCGCCGCGAGATCCAGGCGCCTGGCGCTTCCGGCTAAGGCAGATGCAGCGAGATCCTTCGCCAGCCAGTCGATAGACCGAACCTGTTGCCCAGAGACGTTCAGGTAGGCGGCGCCCGTCAGACCGAAGACCAACCCCCCGTCCCACGTCAGCAACTTCGTGTAGCTGTCCTCCTTGATGGTTCCGTCCGGCAACGTCACCCGTCGGTCCGCGGCCACGACTGCGAAGTCCCTGTTCGCGTAGAAGGCGATGAGCGTCACGCTGGCTCCCTCGTTTCGGCGGCGGGCTTGCGTCAGCGCGGCCGCGTGCCGCTCAGCATGCTGCATCTGATCGCGGTGCGCGCCCGGCCCACGGCCCCCGCTGAGGGAAGGGTCGGGGGCCGGGCGCAGCGTTCAGTCGCGATGCTCGTCCTCGATCGCTGCGAGGGCCTCGTCGAGGTCGTCGGGCTCCGGGGCGGGCTCCGGGGCGGCAGGTTGCGCCGGGGGTGCCTTGCGCTTCTCGGAGAACTCGGCGGCGGTGGCGGTCAGGGCGCTGTGCTCCTCGGCGGGCATGCCGATGGGGCACGACGCCCTGACGAAGTTGTGGCCGGTCATCGGCTCACCTCCTGGATCCAGGCGCCGGCCACGGCCGCGCGCAGGTTGGACGCACGCGCAGCGATCTGCTGCGCGACGATGCTGTCGGGCTCGCCGGGGCCGGTGCCGTAGTCGTCGACCCCGCGCAGCGAGTCGACGACGAGGGCCGGAGCTGCGACCGAGACGACGTAGCGGCGAGTGGCGCGGTCGTCGGTGTGCCCGGCTTCGAGTGCCGCCGGGAGGAGCAGGCCGTACAGCGCCCTCGCGTGGGCGGTGTAGGTGTCGGGGTCGCTCACCGGGAGGTGGTCGCGAACTACGTTCGGCGCCGTCTCGACGCGGCGGGGGCGGCGGCTCACGGCTCCGCGCCGTCGGGGACGACGAGGCGGCCCTTCGAGTCGGTGTAGGCGCGGGGCGGGTAGCCCAGATCCTTGAGGCGCTCGTTGTGAGCGTCGAAGACCTCTTCCCGAGTGGGGGCGCGGGGCGGCGGGTTCTCGGTGCGCTCCAGCGCGGCGGCGACGGCGGCCTTGACGGGGTCGTGGGTGGTCATCGTGGTCTCCTAGACGGCGCGGAGGGTGCCGACGCGGCCCGACGGGAGGCCGCTACGACGCCGGGCGGCCTCGGCGTTCTCGGCGGCTCGGGTGGCTGCGAGGCGGTCGGGGGCGGGGGTGCGGGTGCCCTCGATGAACGTCGGCGTCGGGATGCGCAGCGCGAGGGGGAGGTCTCCGCCTCGCAGGGCGGCGGTGCGGCGGGCGACGAGGACCCGGTCGTCCTCCGCCTGGCGGGCCAGGTTGTCGACGTCCTGGGCGGCCTCGGTCGGGCGGACGCCGGAGGCGATCAGGGCGCGCCGGTCGATCTCACGGAGGAGCCTTGCTGCCTGCTCGGTGGCGGCGACGGCCTGCTCGGCTGCGGCGAGCGCGGTGCGGGCGGTCTCTGCCGTCGCCTCCATGGCGGCGTGCGCGGCGGCTCGGGCGTCGCCGACGGAGGCGGTGTCGACCGCCTCGTCGAGGGCCGTCGCGGCGTGCGAGGCGGCCCTGTCGAGGGCGGCGTAGCTGCGGTGCGCGACGTGGGCGGCGGCGATCGCTGCGGTCGCGTCCGGCTCCTTGGCCTTCGCGTCGCCGGAGCGGACCGTGAGCTGGTACGCGGCCTGCGCGTCCTGGAAGTCCTGGGCGATCTCGGCTCCGGCGTCGCGGGCGGCCTCGGCGGCGGCGAGCGCGGCGGCGTAGGCCTCGGCGGCCGAGGCCACGGCGGGGTCATGCTGCGCGAGGAGCGCGACCAGCGCCGGGGCGGATTTGGGCTCGCGCTGCGGGCCGCCGAGGTGGGTCTTCGGGTCGAGGACGCTCCTCCCGTTGGGGAGCAGAGCGGCGGTGTTCTCGGTCATTCGGGTGTGACCTCCTGGGTCACCGGGCGCGCCGGGTAGGACGGCGGGCGCGCTATCGCCGTGGAGTCGGGGGGTGCGGGGGTTGTCAGCTCACGCGCCCGTGGTCTCTGGCGAAGTCCTGGGCGAGGGTCCGAGCGACGGAGCCGTCGACCGGGGCACCGGGGTGGGCGGCGCGGTAGCGGGTGGCGGCGTCGAAGGCGGCGCGGAGGATCGAGCCGCGCGCGGTGGCGACGTCGGCGGGGGTGAGGGGCGGCGGGGGCGGGAGTGCCGGCGCTGAGGCGGTCGTCGTGGTGGGCCGCCTCATCGCGAGGCCCAGCGCTTGCGGACGAGCGCAGCGCCGGCCGCCGAGGCGGAGGAGGCGGTCGGGGTCAGCCCGGCCGCCTTCAGCGCGACGACGGCGGCGGCGCGGGCGAGACGCGCCTCGCCGATGAGCGGGTTCGCGACGGGCTGGCCCCGGTAGCCGGGAACGGTGACCGACTCGCCGATCGAGGCCTCGCAGGTGTCGGCGAGGGAGATCAGGCGACACGCCTGGACGAGCGCGTGGAAGCGGTGCGCGTCCAGTTCCGGGTCGGCTTCGAGTACGTCGAGGAACAGGTCCCGGGCGTCGTCGGAGAGGCCCTCCGGGACAGCGGGGGCGGGCATGCGGCCTCCAGGAGGCAGGTAGGTGGGTCAGAGGTCGATACGTAACCGGGCCGAGGCGCGATGCCGTCCAGGACGCACGAGGGGGGTGGAGGGGGGTCGGGTGCCAGGGGTCTGCGCCTGCCAGCTCAGAGCAGGCCGGGGTGACGCTCGGGCTCGCGGTTGCGCGAGGCTCGCGCGCGGCGCGCGGCGGCGGCCTGGCGGTTGGTGAGGATCCGGTGGTGGAAGGCGCAGAGGGTGCGGAGGTTCATCGGCGAGTGGTCCGTGGGGTCGCCGATGTGATCGACCTCAAGGCGACCGCCGGGACCGGAGCCTGTCTCGGCGCAGCGCCGACGCGAGGCGCCGTCGTAGTCGACCCAGACGCACCGACCACCGTCGCGGCGGATCACGACGTTGCGGATCTGGCGCCAGTTGACGGGCAGCGGTGAGGTTCGCCAGGACGAGGAGGAAGAGGCAGGCATCGGGGTTCCCTTCGAGAGCAGCAGGAGCCGCGCCACGCCCCGCCGGACCAAGACCGAGGACGGTCCGAAGGGGCGCGGCGCAGCCGAGCACGCTGCGGCGGCCGGGCTCGCGGAAGGACGGGCGCGAGCGGCGCGCGGCGTGCGGTCTAGGAGCCGCGGCGCAGGTAGCGCGCAGCGACGGAGTCGTCGGGCACAGGGCGGCCCGTGTAGGCGTAGAAGGCGACGACGCAGCGGACCCACGCCGGAGGGCGGTAGGTCGCGCGGCGGGCCGCGAGGCGGGCTTCGTCGGCCCGGAGCGCGGGCGCCGAGGGCCAGAGGGCGAGGTGGCCGAGGCCGTCGTCGTCGGCGGTCATGCCTCCCGCCGCTGGGACAGGTAGCCGGAGAAGAGCAGCGCGAAGTCCGCCGGGTCGAGGACGTGCTCCAGGGCGTCGAGCGGCACGCCGTAGAGGCTGCCGTCGAGGTCATGGTGAGCGGCGCCAGAAGGTGGCGCGAGGAGCCAGACGCGGCCGGCGTCGTCGGCGGCGAGGAGGAGGGCGCCGCTTCGGTAGGTGCCGTCGACCGAAGCGGTCACGGCCGGGTCGAAGTTGACGGTCTCGTAGGTCGCGGCGCCGGTACGGACGCGGTGGGGGCGGTAGGTCGTGGTCGTCATGTGACGGGTTCCCTTCGTGGTCGTGGGTTCCGTGGTCGGTGGTCAGGTCGCGCCCGGCGCCGAGCTCCAGGCCCGGAAGGTGGCGAGGAGCCCGGCGCGGGCGACTAGCGCGCAGCGGTGGAACCCAGGTGGGCCGCTGCGCGCTCAGACGGCCTGGGACCAGCGGGCCGTGCGTTGGAGGGGGGTCGGCGTCCCACGTCCCACGGGCGTCCCACTCCCTATGGGGGTCGGGGTGGGACGCCTGTTGGGGTGGGACGGACGTGGGACGGATCACGGCGTCATCGCAGGTGAGACGGCGTCCCACGGGTGGGACGCGGCGTGGGACGCCGCGCCGTTCCGTGGGACGGACTTACCTGTTCGGCCTCAGTGGGACGGGAGTGGGACGCCGTCGGCCCCGTCAGGGAGCCGAAGGGCGAACGGTTCTGGGATCGCGATGCGCAGCCGCCGGGCGACGTGGTCCTGGACCTTGTAGCGGGGCGGCGCGGACTCGGACCGCATGACGTTACGGACGAGGCCGTGCGCGACCAGCTCCGTGAGGTAGCGATAGGCGGTCGTCCGAGCGATGCCGCTGGCGATCATGGTGCGCACGGCGTCCGACTTCGAGAAGTCGGCGTCGCCACGGAAGGTCAGTCGCACGGCCGTCCAGCCTGCGTGCCACGCCTCCGGGTCGGCTTCGATGGTGGCGAAGGAGCGTCGATCGGTCGGGACGAAGACGCAGGAGTCGGCGACCTCCTGGAGGCGGAAGTCGATCACGTCCTCGACCGGGCCGTCCTTGCGCTTCGTACGCTTCAGGGCGTGCGGCTCGAAGGTCGCGTCGATCCGGTAGACGGTGTCCATCGCGCCCTCCAGGGAGGAGGAGCCGCGCACGGTTTCGCCGTCCTTGCCGGTGTGGTGGACGACGAGGACGGTGCCGCGTGGCGTGGCGCGCTTGACGGTCTCGAAGGCATCGACGAGGCGACCCATGCCTTCGGCACTGTTCTCGTCCACGCCGACGGCCATGCGGGCGAGGGTGTCGAAGACGACGAGGTCGAAGTCCTCGCGCTCGACGTGGTCCGCCAACTCGCGCAGGTCGGCGGGGCGTGTCACTTGGATAGCGGCCGGTAGGACGACGAAGCGGTCGGTCTCGATCTCCGCGCCGTGATGCGCCTCCCACGCCGAGAGACGCGCGTGGAGGCCGTGGGCGCCTTCGCCGACGATGTAGAGGACGCGGCCGGGCTCGGCGGTCCGTCCGAGCCACGGGGCGCCGGTCGCGACGGAGGCGGCCCAGTCCAAAGCGACGAAGGACTTCCCGGTGCCGGGTGGGCCGGCGAGGAGTGCGATCGAGCGGCGGTCAAGGGTCTCGGCGATCAGGGGCTCGGGCTCGGGCAGCGTGGCGAGATCGGCGCGGGTGAGGAGGGTGACGCCGAGCAGGGTGCGCGAGGCCTGGAGCGGCCGGTCGTGCGCCAGTTCGAAGCCGCCGGAGGCGAGGCGCTCCAGGATCACGTCGGTGGGCAGGCCGAGGCGGTCGACGATCGCGTCGGCGTCGCAGGCGCCGTGATTCATCACGCACCACACCGAGGCGCGCTCGGGGGCGAGCGAGACGATCAGCGACTTCGCGTGATCGCAGATCGGGCAGCGGCCGACGAGGGACTCGGTGCCGCGATGCGGGTCGGGCTGGGCGCCGGATGCGCCGATCAGGGTCGAGAGGGGGTCCATCTGGGTCTCCGTGGGGTCGGGTGGGCTCGGGCAGCGACGCACGCCGCCCGCTCCCCGGGGCCTGGCCGGGCCGTGGTCCGAGGAGCGGGCGGGGCGTTCTCTCCACCCGAGGAGAAGGGGCCGAGCCGCAGGGGGCTCGGAGTCGTGGGTCAGCGACCTAGAGCCGTCAGCGAGTCGGCGAAGGCCTCTTCGCCGACAAGGTCGAGCATCGCGTCCAGGGCTTCACATTCGGCGGCGGTACCGGCCGTGACCGTCTCTGCGATCAGGCGACGAAGGCGTCGGGCGGCCTCGGCTCGGCGCTCGTCGTGGGTTCGGCGATGGCGGCGCTGGCGGCATCGGTCAGAGCAGGTCTTCGCCCAGGAGCGTCCGGACTCGAAGGTCACCGAGCACTCTGAGCAGGTCGTCACGTAGGTGCTCACGGACGCCTCCTTCGTTTGTCACGCTGGCAGGCCAAGCGCAAGGCCCCCAGCGGGATCCGCGCCAGGGGCCTCGCTTCCCGCACGGGCCTGCCAGGGCGCCGGGTGCGGGCGGTATGGGGGTTGTCTTCCCACTAGGGATATTTCGCGGTCAGGCCGGTCAGAAGTCGTGCCCGAAGTCGGCCAGGGCCTCGGGGTGGTGGTCGGCGAGCCACAGGGCGGCCGGGTCCTTCTCGCGCTTGCGGGAGGCACCCTTCACAGCGCCGTCGAGGGTGAAGCCGTCGAGGGCCTGGTCATCGACCGTCGTGGCAGCGCGCCGGGTCGGGCGGTCTCTAGTGCGGTCGGGTGCGAAGGCGCGGGAGAGCCGGCCGTCGTCTGCAAGGTAGGCCTTCGGGGACTCGGTCGTCATGCCGCGCGTGGCTACGAGACGGTCGCGGGTGCGGCGGGTCAGGTCGTGGGCGGGGCGCCGGTCGAGGATCGCGTGGAGCTTGGCCTCGGATGCGGCGGACTCCTCGGGCGTCTCGGCGGCGCGGCGATCCGGGCGGCTCTGCGCGTCGCTCGCGGCCTTACAGCGCGGGGAGCAGAAGACCGGACGCCGGCCGCGCCCTCCGTAGGTGAGCGGACCGGAGCAGATGGGGCAGGGATCGGGGAGGGGGCATCTCACGGGGGCTTCCTTCTGGCAGTGGGGGCGGTCACCCGCTGGCACGGGTGACGGGGATTCGAGGCCGGTAGACAGAGGTGAGGCGCGGCCTCCGGATCTCACGGGAGCGGCGTGCGCGGTGGGCACAGATCGGCGAGCAGGGAACACCTATGTAGAGGGCCAGCGGCTCCATGGCTGCTCACCATGTGGCTTGCCCCGACGGTCGTGGCACACATGAGGAGGGCGCTAGCGGCGCTCGACCTGCTCACACGGACGCACTTCGTTGCCGAGCCGTGACCTGAACGGGTCGCCGAGTCGAGCGCACTCAGGAGGAGTCGGTCAGGGGTGCGCTACCTGCTCAGGTGCCCAAACGGCCAGACACAGGAGGACAGGGTCAGTAGCGCCGGGGCTGCTCGCCGGATGGCGCAACTTCACGGGATGGCGAGCCCAACAGGCGTCAGGCGCGAGGACGCCACTCCCACGCGAGGCGCTCGCCCAGGTCGAATGAGGCAGGGCGGCGGCCGCGAACGCCGGGGAAGACGAGGATCCGCCCGTCGATGTTGGCGGCGAGCATCGCGCGGGCTTCCTCGACGGAGTCTTCCGCGAAGGCCTCGCCGATGGTGCGGCCCGTCTCGCGCCACTCGACAGTCACCTCGGGGGGAGCGTCAAGCAGAGCGGCGCGGCGCTCCTGAAGAGCGCGGAGCGTGTCGACGGCGTCGGCTGTGGCGGATGTGGCAACCGCTGCGACGGCGGCTTGGATCGCCTCCTCGACGGAGGGGAGGCCAGACGCCGGCTCATGCCGGATCTCGTAGAGCTCGGGCTCGCTTCCGAGGTCCGCGACGAAGGTGCGGGCGACGTACTGCTCGACGTCTGCCGCCGAGATCGACGCCGCAGCGGTGCATCCGGTGCCGTCAGAACGCCCGTGGCAGGAGTAGGCCTGCGCGCCGTCCTGCCCGCGCGAGTGCAGGCGCATGGAGCCGCCGCAGGTCGCGCACTCCAGGAGGCCGGAGAGCAGGCGCGAGGCGCGCGTCGTCCGGGCGCGCGGCTGGGGGGACGGTGCGAGGCGCGCGCGGAGGGCGAGGACGTCCTCGTACGGCAGGACGGGCTCCCAGACCTGAAGCGCCAGGCCGTCCTCGCCTCGCACAACCTCGCCCCGGTGGACCATGCGACCGGCCGTCGCATCGTTGGTCAGGACGACGCGCAGCGAGGAGAGGCTCCACGCCTTCGCGCGGCGCGGCTTCGACCCGGAGGCGTTCAGCGACTGGAGGGCCGAGTAGAGCGAGCCGCCGGAGAGCACCGTCTCGGCGGCGCGGCGAACGTGCGCGGCCTCCGTAGGCTCGACCGCCAGGGCGCGGCCCTTACCGCTGGAATGGGGGATCGAGACGTAGCCGTAGGGCGCGATCCCGCCCGCCCAGCGCCGGAGGTCGACGGCGCCGGCGCGACCGGCGCGGGTGCGCTCGGAGATCGTGTCCGCCTCCATCTCTGCGAAGGCCGCGAGGATCGTCGCGACGAACCGCCCCGAGGAGGTCGTGAGGTCGAGCGACTCCTTCACCGAGACGAGTGCCACGCCGTGCGCGTCCGCCTCCGCCGCGAAGGTGCGGAAGTCGATGACGTTGCGAGCGAGGCGGTCGAGGCTCGCGAAGACGATCACGTCAACCTCGCCGAAGAGCGCGCGGAGCCGTTGCAGCCCTGGCCGGGCCAGTCGGAGACCCTTCGCCGAGGCGGAGACGTCGAGGTCTTCGACGACCTCCGCGACCCTCCAGCCCTTTGCGAGGCAGTAGGCCTCGGCGGCTTCGCGCTGACGCTCAGGGGACGTGCTCGGGTCGTGCTCGCCTCGGTGGACGGAGAGGCGGACGTAGACGGCGGCACGCAGGCGCTTCGGGCTCATGGAGCCAGAATAGGCGCGCTTCGCTACTTCGGTGAGGCGGAGTCCAGGAGGAGCAGCTTCTCGGGTCGGTCGGTCACGCGGACACGCTACGGCCCCCGCACCCGTCCGGGTGCCCGCTCGCCGCGGCCGACGGCCCGCGGAGGTGCCGGCACGGCCGGGTGCGCGCCGGAGCGTGGCGCGGGCGCCCACACGGGCCCGGGAGCGCCCTCCCGGCGTAGGGTCGCCGACGTGAGCACCCACCCCCCTGTCTCCGACCTCGCCGACCGTCTGGCGCGGGCACGGGCCGCCACCGCGGCCGCCGGCGTCGACGCCCTGCTCGTCTCGCCCGGCCCGGACCTGCGCTACCTCACCGGCTACGACGCGATCCCGCTCGAGCGGCTGACCTGCCTCGTGCTGCGCCCCGACGCGGACCCGGTCGTCGTCGTGCCCGGTCTCGAGCGGCCGGCGGCACTCGCCAGCCCGCTCGGCGAGCTCGACGTCGAGGTGCTGCCGTGGGCCGAGACCGACGACCCGTACGCCCTCGTGGCCTCGCTGCTGGCCCCCGACGCCACGGCCGCGGTGGACAACCACATGTGGGCGGAGAAGGTCCTGCGGCTGCGCGCGGCCATGCCGGGCGCGACGCAGACGCTGGCCGGCGACGTGCTGCGCGAGCTGCGGATGCGCAAGTCGCCCGACGAGGTGGAGGCGCTGCGCCGGGCCGGCGCGGCGATCGACCGCGTGCACGCCCGGGTGCCCGAGTGGCTGAAGGTGGGCCGCACCGAGCGTGAGGTGGGCCGCGACATCGCCGAGGCCATCGTGGCCGAGGGGCACGTGCGGGTCGACTTCGTCATCGTGGGCAGCGGGCCCAACGGCGCGAGCCCGCACCACGAGCTGTCCGACCGCGTCATCGGCCCGGGCGAGACCGTGGTGGTCGACATCGGCGGCACGATGCCGGACGGCTATTGCTCCGACGAGACGCGCACGTACAGCATGGGCGAGCCCGACTCCGAGGTCGCGGCCTACTACGCGGTGCTCCAGGCAGCCCAGGCGGCCGCCTGCGAGCACGTGCGCCCCGGCGTCACCGCCGAGAGCGTGGACGCGGCCGCGCGCGAGGTCATCGCCGACGCCGGCTACGGCGAGCTCTTCGTGCACCGCACCGGCCACGGCATCGGCCTGGAGACCCACGAGGAGCCCTACATCGTGGCGGGCAACGCCGAGGTGCTCGAGCCGGGCATGGCCTTCTCGATCGAGCCCGGCATCTACCTCCCCGGGCGCAGCGGCGCCCGGATCGAGGACATCGTCGTCTGCGGCGAGACCGCGGGCGAGCGCGTCAACCTCCGACCCCGGGAGCTGGTGGTGCTCTGATGGCACTCTCGATCACCCCCGCCGAGCGGCTTCTGCCCACCGACGAGGCCGTCGAGCTGCTCCACCTGGTCCGCGAGATCGCCGACGCGGAGCTGCGACCGCAGGTCGACGTCGCCGAGCACGACGGCGTGTTCCCGCGCGAGGCGCTGCGCACGCTGGGCAAGGCGGGGCTGCTGTCGCTGCCCTACCCCGAGGAGCACGGCGGGGGCGGCCAGCCGCTGGAGGTGTACCTCCAGGCGCTCGAGGAGATCGCCGGGGCGTGGCTGTCGGTCGGCGTCTCGGTGTCGGTGCACGCGCTGGCGTGCTTCCCGGTGGCCACGTACGGCACGCCGCAGCAGCAGGAGCGCTGGCTGCCCGAGATGCTCTCCGGCGAGCTGCTCGGCGCCTACTGCCTGTCCGAGCCGCAGTCCGGGTCCGACGCCGCAGCCCTGAGCACCCGGGCGGTGCCCGACGGCGACGGCTACGTCGTCACGGGCACCAAGGCCTGGATCACCCACGGCGGCACCGCCGACTTCTACAACGTCATGGTGCGCACCGGCGAGGACGGCCCCAAGGGCATCTCGTGCCTGCTCATCCCGGCCGAGGCCGAGGGCCTGTCCTTCGGCGCGCCCGAGCGCAAGATGGGGCTCAAGGCGTCGCGCACCGCGCAGGTGATCCTCGACGGCGTCCGGGTCGGCTCCGACCGGCTCGTGGGCGCGGAGGGCCAGGGCTTCGCCATCGCGATGACGGCGCTGGACTCCGGTCGCCTGGGCATCGCGGCGTGCGCCGTCGGCCTCGCGCAGGCCGCCCTCGACGCGGCCGCGGCGTACGCGAAGGAGCGTCGTCAGTTCGGCCGCCCGATCGGGCAGTTCCAGGGGCTTCAGTTCCTGCTCGCGGACATGGCCACGCAGGTGTCGGCGGCCCGAGCGCTCTACGTGACCGCAGCGCGGCTGCGCGACCGCGGGCTGCCGTTCGGCGTCGAGGCGGCGAAGGCGAAGCTGTTCGCCACCGACACCGCGATGCGGGTGACCACCGACGCGGTGCAGGTGCTCGGGGGCTACGGCTACGTCGAGGACTTCCCGGTGGAGCGCTACATGCGCGAGGCCAAGGTGCTCCAGATCGTCGAGGGCACCAACCAGGTGCAGCGCATGGTCGTCGGCCGCTCGCTGCTCGCCTGACCCCGTCGTTACTGCCCGAATGCGCGGACTCCGGCCGGTTCTCCGGTCGTTCCGGCAGTAACGACAGGGCGGGTCAGGCGGGCTGGGGCGGGCCGGCGAGCAGGCGGGCGAGCACCGGTCCGGTGATCGCGGTCAGCAGCACGTAGGTGGCTGCCAGCGCGCCGATGTCCGGCAGGCCGCCGGCCACGGCCACCACGCCCGCGATCACCACCGAGAACTCGCCGCGCGCCGCGAGCAGGGCGCCGGCCCGGCGCCACGCGCGCGGGTCCTCGTCGCGCACCACGAGGCGCGCGAGCGCGAGCTTGGTCCCCACCGTGACGGCCGCGAGCAGCGCGGCGGGCAGCAGCACGGCCGGCACCTCGGTGGGGTCCGTGCTGAGTCCGAAGAACAGGAAGAACACCGCGGCGAACAGGTCGCGCAGGGGGCGCAGCGCCGGGCGGGCGGCCTCGTTCACCTCGCCGGAGAGCAGCAGCCCGAGCAGGAACGCGCCCACCACGGGCGAGACGCCGGCGGCCCCCGCGACGCCGGCCACCACGAGCGCGGCCCCGAGCACGAGCAGCAGCAGCGCCGTGCCGGACTCCGGGTCGATCAGCCGGGTCAGCCAGCGCTGCGGGCGCAGCGACAGCACCACCGCGAGCCCGACGACGACCATCGCGGCGCCGACGCTCAGCGCACCGGCCACCACGCCGGCGCCGGTGGCCACCGCGGTGAGCGCGGGCAGATAGGGCGCCATCACGAGGTCCTCGACCACGAGCAGGCCGATGACGCTCGGCGACTCCGGGTTGGCGCGCCACGACAGGTCGCGCATCACCTGCGCGACGATCCCCGAGCTCGAGATGTAGGTGACGCCGCCCAGCGCCACGGCACCCAGCGCGCCCCAGCCGAGCAGCAGTCCGGCCAGCACCCCGGGCGTCGCGTTGAGCCCGATGTCGAGCAGCGCCGCGGTCGGCCGCCGACGCACGGTGGTGGCCAGCTCGGCCGCCGAGTACTCCATCCCGAGCAGCAGGAGCAGCAGGATGGCGCCGATCTCCGAGGAGGTCCGCAGGAACGGGTCGGAGAAGCCGAGGTCGCCGACGCCGCCCTCGCCGAAGAACAGCCCGGCGAGCAGGAAGAGCGGCACCGCCGAGAGCCCGATACGGCGGCCCAGCCGCGCCATCACCCCGAGCAGCAGGAGCGCCGCCCCGATCTCGAGGAGCCGGACCGGCGGGACGGTGGCGTCGGCCAGCAGGTCCATCCCCGGAGTCAACCAGACCTGTGGTGCGGTGTCGGCGGGGCGCCGCGCGGTAGGTTCGGCCCCGGGGGCCAGGGCAGGAGGGACGACGTCGTGGAGGAGATCGACCAGGCCATCGTGCGGCTGCTGGCCGGCGACGGCCGGATGTCCTACACCGACCTCGGCAAGGCGACCGGGCTGTCGACCTCGGCCGTCCACCAGCGGGTGCGCCGGCTCGAGCAGCGCGGCGTCATCAAGGGCTACACGATCGACGTCGACCACGACCAGCTCGGCCTGCCGCTCACGGCCCTGATCTCGATCAAGCCGATCGACCCTGCGGCGCCGGACGACGCGCCCGCCCGCCTCGAGAGCATCGCGGCCATCGAGGCCTGCCACTCGGTGGCCGGCGACGAGAGCTACGTGCTCAAGGTGCGCGTGGGCAGCCCGTCGGACCTCGAGGCGCTGCTGGCCGAGATCCGCGCCAAGGCCAACGTGTCGACCCGCACGAGCGTGGTGCTCTCGACGCCGTACGAGAACCGGCCGCCGGCCGTCTGAGCCGGCGCCGCCCGCAGCCCCGCCGCGGGCGGCGTGCGGCTCAGGAGTGCACGCCCCGGCTGGACTCGGCCGCCGCGATGGAGGAGTCGGCGTGCTGCGTCCACCACTGCTGGCCGGTGGTGCCGAGCGTGTGGATCGGGTCGTAGTACTCGTAGGTGCGCGAGAGCGCCTCGGCGTCGGCGGTCTCGATGCCGGTGCGGTAGTTCTTCGTCCAGTAGGTGATGCCGCGCTCGCGGTCGTACTCGTGCACCTGGTGCACCCACCGCTTGCCGACGTAGGGGACGTCGCACACGATGCGCGGCGTGGCGAAGCCGGGGAGGTAGCCCATGATCCCGTGCTGCAGCGCCTGCGCCTCCCACACCGCGAGCCGCCAGTGCTCGGCGTTGGGGATCATGTCGCACATGTAGAAGTAGTAGGGCATGATCCCGGCGCCGTCGAGCAGCGAGAAGCACAGGTCCAGCAGGTCGTTGACCGTGGCGTTGACCCCGCGCATGAGCACGCCCTGGTTGCGCACGTCGCGGACGCCGGCCTCCATCATGGCCCGCGCCGCCTCGGCGACCAGCGGGGTGACCGACTCGGCGCTGTTGACGTGGGTGTGGATCGCGAGGCCCACGCCGCGCTGGCGCGCCGTGGTCGCGAGGCGCTCCATGCCCGCGCGGACGTCGTCCTGGAGCCAGTGCTGCGGCAGGCCCATGAGGGCCTTGGACGCCAGCCGGATGTCGCGGATGTTGTCGATCTCCAGCAGCGCCGACACGAACTGCTCGAGCCGGGGCCACGGCATGTTCGCGACGTCGCCGCCGGAGACCACCACGTCGCGCACGCCGGGGGAGCGGCGCAGGTAGTCGAGCATCTCCTGCTGGCGGTTGTCCGGCTTGCCCACGAACTTCAGCTTGTCGACGGTGGGGGTCGAGTTGCCGACGAGGTCCATGCGCGTGCAGTGGCCGCAGTACTGCGGGCAGGTGGGCAGCATCTCGGCCAGCACCTTGGTGGGGTAGCGGTGGGTGAGCCCCTCGACCGCCCACATCTCGTGCTCGTGCAGCGAGTCCCGCGTGGCGTGCGGGTGGCTGCGCCAGTCGGTGCGGCGGTCGGAGAGCACCGGCAGCATGTAGCGGCGCACCGGGTCGGCGTAGAAGGCCTCGGTGAGCGAGCCCGCGCCCGCCGCGTCCGTGCCGGACGCCATCGTGTTGAGCATCTGCGGGGTGAGCAGCATCGACATCGTGGCGGCGTGCGCGATGTCGGACTCGAGGTCCTCGTAGAACCGGTCCTCGACCAGGTCGCCGAGCACGGCGCGCAGCTGGCCGGTGTTCTTGACGCAGTGCGCGCGCTGCCACTGCGCGGAGCGCCACTCCTCCTCGGTCACCTGCGCCCAGCCGGGGAAGCGGCGCCAGTCCGGCTCGACGAGCTCGCGGCGCGCGTAGGCGTACGGCTGCGGGAGCGCACGACCGTCGGCGGCCTCGACAGTGGCTTCGAGGGTCTCGGTCACGGGGAGCCTCCGATGAGTCGGGGGAGGGGGTGGGAGCGGGCCCAGCGGCCCGGACGGTCGCGGCGGTCGCGGACGTGCCGCGTACGCCGTTCCGGCGAGGATACGGGATATCGTCCGGATCTGGCACCATGTGACCGGACGATTTGCGCTCTATCCCGCAGGACCCTGAAGGAACGGCGTACGGAATGCGGCCGCCCGGTACTCGCGGCACCGGGCCGGCGACCGTTCGTGGTCCGAGCGGCGCCCGCCCGGGCGCCCGGAACGGAAGGATCGGCACGTGAGCAGCACCCAGGAGCGGCACCCGGTGAGCCCGGTGGGCCTGCACCGCGTCCTCGAGCCGCGCGGGGTCCTCCCGCAGGCCGCCTGGCGCCTGGACACGACGCCGGAGCTGGTCACGGGGGAGGTGCGGGTGCGGGTGCGCCGGCTCAACCTCGACGCCGCGAGCTTCCGCCAGCTCTCGGACAAGCACGGCGGCGACGGCGACGCCGTGCGCGCCGAGGTGCTCGACATCGTGCGGACGCGCGGGAAGATGCACAACCCAGTCACCGGCTCCGGCGGGATGCTCGTCGGCGTTGTCGAGGAGATCGGTCCGGACAGCCACCACCACGAGCTCGCCGTGGGCGACGAGGTGACCACGCTGGTGTCGCTCACGCTGACCCCGCTGGAGATCCACGACGACCTCCGCGACTGGGACGGCCGCTCCGAGCAGGTGCCCTGCGACGGCCACGCGATCCTGTTCGACCGCACGATCGTGGCCCGTGTGCCCGACGACCTGCCCGGTCCGCTCGCGATGGCGGTGATGGACGTGTGCGGCGCCCCGGCGCTCACCGCGCGCGTCGTGCGCCGCTACGTCGACGCCGGCCGGGCCCCGAGCGTCGCCGTCGTCGGGGGAGCGGGCAAGAGCGGCTCGCTGTCGCTGGCGGCCGCCCGCCGCGCGGGCGCCGCGCGCACCGTCGGCGTCGTCCCGGTCACCCGCGAGGCCGAGGCGCTCGAGCGCGCAGGGCTGGCCGACGTCGTCGCCCTGGCGGACGCCCGCGACCCGGTCGGACTGTCCGACGCCATCGCCGGAGCACTCGGCGGTCCCGCGGACGTCGTGGTGGTGTGCGTGGACGTGCCCGGGTGCGAGCACGGCGCGATCCTGTCGTGCGGCGACGGCGGCACGATCATCTTCTTCTCGATGGCCACGTCCTTCTCCACCGCCGCGCTCGGCGCCGAGGGCCTCGCCGCCGACGTCACGATGCTCATCGGCAACGGGTTCACGCCCGGGCACGCCGAGCTCGCGTTCGACCTCCTGCGCACGGACGCCGGGGTCGCCGGGCTGTTCACCGACCGGCTCGCCGCCGAGGGCCACCTGTGACGGCGGCATGACCCGGCTGCTGCTGCGCGGCGGGCGCACCCTGGTCGACGGGCGGATCGTCGAGGCCGACGTGGTCGTCGACGGCGCGACGCTCGCGCACGTCGGGTCGCCGGGCTCCGGCTCGGCCGACGTCGTCGTCGAGCTCTCCGGTGCGCTCGTGCTCCCGGCGTTCGTCGACGGCCACGTCCACGCCACCGACACCGGGCTCGTGCTCACCGGGCTGGACCTGTCCGCCGCCCGCTCCCGCGACGACGTGCTCGACGCCGTCGCCGCCCGCACCCGGGCCCTGCGCGGGCGGCCCGTGCTCGGGCACGGGTGGGACGAGACCGCCTGGCCGGACCGCACCCTGCCCACGGCCGCCGAGCTCGACCGTGCCACCTACGGCTCGCTGGTCTACCTCTCGCGCGTCGACGTCCACTCCGCCCTGGTGAGCGGGGCGCTGCTCGCGACCGCGCCCGCCGCCGCACGGGCCGACGGCTACGACGCCGACGGCTGGGTGCGGCGCGAGGCGCACCACGTGGTGCGCGCGGTGGCCCTCGGCTCGGTCACGGCGTCCCAGCGCGCCGAGGCCCAGCGGCACATGCTGCGCACGGCCGCCGCCCGCGGGATCGCCCACGTGCACGAGATGAACGGGCCCGGCATCGGCGGGGAGGACGACCTGCGCACCCTGCTCGAGGTGGCCGCGGACCCGGCGCTGCCCGACGTGGTCGCCTACTGGGGCCAGACCGCGGCCGACGGCGGCCTGGACGCGCTGCGCGACCTCGGCGCCCACGGGCTGGGGGGCGACCTGTTCGTCGACGGCGCACTCGGGTCGCGCACCGCGCACCTGCGCTCGCCCTACGCCGACGCCGACACCCGCGGTGCGCTCTACCTCGACGCGGACGCGGTCGCGGACCACCTCGTGCGGTGCTCGGTCGCCGGGGTCCAGGCCGGGTTCCACGTCATCGGCGACGCCGCCATGGACGTCGTCGCCGACGGACTCGTCGCCGCCGCGGCCGTCGCGGGCCGCGACCGGGTCCGTGCGCTGCACCACCGGCTCGAGCACGCCGAGATGCTCGACGCCCGTCACGTGTCGGTGCTCGCGGACCTCGAGGTCGTCGCGTCCGTGCAGCCGGCCTTCGACGCCGCCTGGGGCGGCCCGTCGGGGATGTACGTCGACCGCCTCGGCCCGGAGCGGGGCGTGCGACTCAACCCCTACGCCGATCTCGCCGCCGCGGGCGTCGCGCTGGTGCTGGGCAGCGACGCGCCCGTGACTCCGCTCGACCCGTGGGGCACCGTGCGGGCCGCCGTCCGCCACCGCACCCCGGGGAAGGGCCTGCCGCTCGCGGACGCCTTCCGCGCGCACACGGCGGCCGCGCACCGCGCCGTGGGAGAGGCTCCGGAGGACGGGCTGCGGGCCGGTGGCCCGGCGACGTTCGCCGTGTGGCGCGCCGACCCCGGCGACGACGGCTGGCCGGACCTGGACTCCCCGCCCCCCACCTGCGTGCGCACGGTGCTGCGCGGCACGATCCTGCACGACTCAGGCGACCTCGAGGAGGTGGCGGCGTGAGCCGCACGTCGACCGATCCCCGTCGGATGCTCGACCTCGATCCCGTGACCATCCGCAAGGCGCGCACGCTGGCCCGCCGGGCGGGCGCGCCGGTGGTCTCGCTGGCGAAGCGGCACACCACCGTGTCGGTCGAGCGGGCCCTGCTCCGGCTCGCCGGCCTCGAGGGCGCCGACGTCGAGGGCATCCCGTGGGTCAACCGCCTCGTGGACGTCGTGCGCGAGGAGGTGGGCCTCGAGCAGGGCGTGGCCCTTCCCGTCTGGGACGCCATGGCGCGCACGGGCGACGACCTGCTCACCGTCGCGCAGAAGGCCGCCGCGGGCTCGGTGGCGCTGCGGCTGCCGGAGGGACGCGACCGGACGCGCGCCGCCACGGCGTCGCGGCGTGCGGTGGCCGCCGGGATCCGGCGCATCGACGCGCGCCGGGCCGAGCGCGACCGGCTCGTGCGCCGGTACGGCGACCCGCCCGCCCCGTGGGTCTACCTCATCGTGGCCACCGGGGACATCTACGAGGACATCCCGCAGGCGCAGGCGGCGGCCCGCGAGGGTGCCGACGTCATCGCCGTCATCCGCTCCACCGGTCAGTCGCTGCTCGACTACGTGCCCGAGGGGCCCACGCGCGAGGGCTACGCCGGCACCTACGCGACCCAGGCCAACTTCCGCCTGATGCGCGCGGCGCTCGACGAGACGAGCAAGGAGCTCGGTCGCTACGTGCGGCTCACCAACTACGCCTCCGGCCTGTGCATGCCGGAGATCGCGTCGCTGGCCGGGCTCGAGCGGCTCGACATGATGCTCAACGACAGCATGTACGGGATCCTCTTCCGCGACATCAACCCGGTGCGCACGTTCGTCGACCAGCGCTTCTCCCGCCAGGTGCACGCCCGCGCCGGCATCATCATCAACACCGGCGAGGACAACTACCTCACCACCGCCGACGCCGTCGACGCGGCGCACACGGTCACCGTGAGCCAGCTGCTCAACGAGTACTTCGCCAAGGAGGCCGGGCTCGCGGACTGGCAGCTCGGCCTCGGGCACGCCTTCGAGATCAACCCGGACATCCCCGACTCGTTCCGCCTCGAGCTGGCCCACGCCATGCTCGCGCGGGCCCTCTTCCCGGACGCGCCGCTCAAGTGGATGCCGCCCACCAAGCACATGACGGGCGACGTCTTCCGCGGCTACCTGCTGGACGGCTTCTTCAACCTCGCGGGCGCGCTCACCGGCCAGGGGATCCTGCTCGTCGGCATGATGACCGAGGCGGTCGTCACCCCGTGGCTGTCCGACCGCGACCTCGCGCTGCAGAACGTGATGTACGTGTTCAACGCGGCGGGCAACCTGCGCGAGGACTTCCGGCCCGCCCCGGACGGCTTCATCGCGCAGCGCGCGCGGCAGGTCCTCGGCGAGGCGGTCGACCTGCTCGAGCGCATCGTCGACGACACGCTCCTGGAGGCGATCGCGGACGGGACGTTCGGGCTCATGAAGCGCCCGTCGGACGCCGGCCGCGGCCTGGACGGCGTGGTGCGCAAGGCCTCCGGCTACCTCAACCCCGCGACCGACCTGCTCGAGGAAGGGGCGACCCGATGAGCGCCGCGAGCTCCCGGGGCACCATCGTCCGGCCGTACGGCGACGCGACCGGCGACGGCATGGTGCAGATGTCGTTCACGCTGCCGCTGCCGCACGACAAGCGGGCCGAGGGTGCCGCGCAGCTGCTGGCCCAGAAGATGGGCATGGACCCGGCGATGGTCGTGCACGCCAAGGCCATGGGGCCCGACTTCACGTTCTTCGTCGTCTACGGCCCGGTGCAGCACCTCGTCGACACCCGCGACGTCGTCGTCGCGGAGCGCGACTACCCGCTGCTGTCGCCCAAGGAGGTCAACACGGCGATCAAGAAGGGCCTGCGCCGCCCGCTGGTCGTCGTGGGTGCGTGCATCGGCACCGACGCGCACACGGTCGGCATCGACGCGATCCTCAACATCAAGGGCTTCGCGGGAGAGAAGGGCCTCGAGTACTACTCCGAGATCACGGTGGTGAACCTCGGCGCGCAGGTGCCCGTGCCCGAGCTCGTGGAGCAGGCCCGGGTGCACCGGGCCGACGCGGTGCTCGTGTCGCAGGTGGTCACCCAGCGCGACGCGCACCTGCACAACACCCGGGAGATGAGCGCCGCCTTCCGCGAGGCGTTCCCGGCCGAGCGCCGCCCGCTGCTCGTCGTCGGCGGCCCCCGCTTCGACGAGCTCGCCACGGCGGAGCTCGGCGTCGACCGCATCTTCGGGCGCGGCACGACGCCGGGCGAGGTCGCGTCCTACCTCGTCTCCGCGCTGGTGCCCTCGGGCCCGGCCCGGGCCCGCACCGCACCGGCCGCGTCCCCGCGGACCACCACACGGAAGAAGGCGTCATGACCGAGCCCACCGCCGACGCCCGCCTGGGCGCCACCGTCACCCACCGCAGGTACGTGCCGTACTCGCACGCGCACTACGGCGGCAACCTCGTCGACGGTGCCTACGTGCTCGCGATGTTCGGGGACGTCGCCACCGAGCTGTGCATCCGCACCGACGGCGACGAGGGACTCTTCGCCGGCTACGACGAGGTCGCCTTCCGCGCGCCGGTCATGGGCGGCGACGTGCTCGAGGCCACGGTGACCGTCACGCGCGTGGGACGTCGGTCGCGCGGTGTCGCGTTCGAGGCCCGCGTGGTGTGCCGTGCGACGCCGGGGGTCTCGGCGTCGGCGGCGGAGGTGCTGCCCGAGCCGATCGTGGTCACGACCGCGACGGGCACGGTGGTCGTCCCCGGCTGAGCCGCGGGATGCCGGTGCCGCCCGTCGCCGGGCGCGTCAGCCCGCCTCCGGCTGCGGCACCGCGTGCGCGGCGTGGCTGCGCAGCGCCCACGCGCCGATGCCGGCGGCGCCCAGCGCGGCCGCGGCGCCGAGGCCCAGGCCCCAGCGCGGGCTCAGGTGCTCGGACACCCAGCCCACCAGCGGGCCGCCCAGCGGGGTCGAGCCGAGGAAGGCCACCGCCCACAGGGCCATGACGCGGCCCCGCATCTGCGGCGCCGCGGTGAGCTGGAGCGTCGCGTTGCCCACGGAGAGGAACCACACGCTCGCAGCGCCCACGAGCAGCAGCGAGGCTCCCGCGACCTGCACCGTGGGGGAGAGGGCGGTGCACGCGGTGGCCACGCCGAAGGCGGTCGCCGACACCGCCAGCGGCCGGATCCCGGTCGCGCTGCGGCTCGCGCTGGCCAGCCCGCCGAGGACCGCGCCCACACCCATGGCCGAGGTGATCGCGCCCAGAGCGGCCGCGCCCTCGCCGAACGTGTCGGTCGCCAGCGCAGGCAGCGACACCGAGAACTCGTAGGTGAGCGTGCCCACGAGCGCCATCATGAGCAGCGGCACGAACAGGTCCGGCGTGCGGCGCACGTAGGACAGCCCGTCGCGCAGCTGGCGCGGCGCGCGCGGCGCCGGCGTGGCGCGGCCGAGCTGCGCCACGTCCATCGTGAGGTAGGCGCCGATGACGGCGAGGAAGCTCGCGGCGTTGATGAGGAAGCACACGCCCACGCCGTACCTCGCGATCAGCAGGCCGCCGACCGCCGGGCCCACGGCGCGCGAGGCGTTGACCACCACGGAGTTGAGGGTGACCGCGTTGCGGACGAGCGGGCCGGTCACCATCTCCCGCACGAAGGACTGGCGCCCGGGGTTGTCGAGGGTGTTCACCAGGCCGAGCACGAGCGAGAGCGCGAGCACCCAGGCCATCGTGACGTCGCCGCGCACCGTCAGGACGCCGATGAGCAGCGCCTGCGCCGCGGCCGCCGACTGCGTCCCCAGCAGCAGGCGGCGCTTGTCGACCCGGTCCACCAGGACGCCGGCGTACGGTCCGAGCAGGAGGACCGGCAGGGTCTGCAGCGCGACGGCGAGGCCGACCCAGGTGGCCGACCCGGTCAGCTGGAGCACCAGCCACGCCAGGGCCACCGACTGCATCCAGGTCCCCGTGAGCGACACGGCCTGGCCGAGGAAGAAGCGGCGGTAGTTCGGCACCGCCAGCGAGGCGAACGTGCTGGTGGTGGCCAGGCCGCCGGAGGGCGGGACGGCCGGGTCCACCACCGCCGGCTCGGCCGGCGCGGGGCCGGGAGAGCCCGCGCGGGACGGGTCGGCGTCGGTCATCCGCACCATCCTCGCACCGCCCGCGAGGTGCGCACGCCCGCCGCCGTCCGGGTGGCGTACGGCGACCCGATCCGCCCGGATCACCCGCGGGGCGCGGCTAGGGTCGGGGCATGGCCCGGTACTTCGACGTGCACCCGGACAACCCGCAGTCGCGCTCGATCGGCCAGATCGCCGAGATCGTCCGCGAGGGCGGGCTCATCGCCTACCCGACAGACTCGTGCTTCGCCCTGGGCGCCCGCCTGGGCAACGTGCACGCGCTCGAGCGCATCCGCGAGGTGCGCCACCTCGACGAGCGCCACCACTTCACGCTCGTGTGCGCCGACTTCGCCCAGCTCGGCCACTACGTGACCGTGAGCAACGCGATGTTCCGCACCGTCAAGGCGTGCACGCCGGGCAGCTACACGTTCATCCTCCCGGCCACCAAGGAGGTGCCGCGCAAGCTGCAGCACCCCAAGAAGCTCACGGTGGGCGTGCGGATCCCGCGGCACACGGTGGCGCAGGCGCTGCTCGCCGAGCTCGGCGAGCCGCTGGTGTCGAGCACGCTGCTGCTCCCGGGCGACGAGGACCCGCTCACCAGCGGGTGGGAGATCAAGGAGCGCCTCGACCACCAGGTGGACGCCGTGGTCGACTCCGGCGACTGCGGGCTCGAGCCGACCACCGTGGTCGACCTGTCCGGCGTCGAGCCGGAGGTGCTGCGCCGCGGGGCGGGCGACGCCTCGCGCTTCGAGACCTGACCGGTACCCGGGCGCAGGCCCGGGCCGGAACCCTGCCCGCGCCCGGCGCGTCGGACCTGCCGTGACCCTCACGAGGGGCCTGGCCGGCCGCAGCGCTCACGTAGCCTGTCGGCATGCCTGAGCGCGACGAGCCCGCGACCCTCGGGCTCGTCGCGACGGGCCCTCCCGGGCCGCCCGCGCGCCCGGTGCCGGCGCGCCGCGTCGACCGGGAGCTGCTCCTGCGCGTGGCGGGCTCCGTGGCCGGCGGCCTCGCGCTCGTCCTGTCGTTCCCGCCCTACGACCTCGTGTGGCTCGCGCCCCCCGCCCTCGCGGCGATGACCCTGTCCTGGCACGGGGTGCGCGCCCGTCGCGGCTTCTGGCTCGGCACGCTCGCCGGGTTCGCCTTCCTCGCCTGGCACATCGCCTGGCTGCGCGTCGTCGGTGACGACGCCTGGCTGCTCACCGCGGGAGCCTTCTCGCTGTTCGTGGGCCTGGTGGGGGCCGGCGTCGCCGCCACCTCCCGGCTGCGCGTCTGGCCGCTGGCCGTGCCGCTCATGTGGGTGCTGTCCGAGGCCGTGCGCGGCCGGGCGCCGCTGGGCGGGTTCCCGTGGGGCGACCTCGCCTTCGGCCAGACCTCCACGACCCTGACGCCGTACGCCGCGCTCGCCGGGGCGCCCGGGGTCACGTTCGCCGTCGCCCTGGTGGGCGCCCTGCTCGCCTTCGCGTGGACCGCCCGGCGGCGCCCTCGCGCCACCGTCGCGGCGCTGGTGGGGGTCGCCGTCGTGTGCACCGCGGGGGCGCTCGTGCCGCTGCCGGTCGACGGCGAGACCGGTCCGGCGGGGGAGCCGGCGTCGGTGACCGCGGCCGTGGTGCAGGGCGGGGTGCCGTCCGAGGGCCTGGACGCCTTCGGCCAGCGGGCGGCCGTGCTGACCAACCACGTGACCGAGACCGAGCGGCTCGCCGCCGACGTCGCAGCCGGCGTGGTGCCGCGGCCGGAGCTCGTCGTATGGCCGGAGAACTCGACCGACATCGACCCGTTCGTCGACGACTGGGCGCGCGCCCGGATCCAGGAGGCGGTCGACGCGGTGGGCGTGCCGGTCCTCGTGGGCGCGGTGGTCAACGACCCGGCCGACCCCACGCGGGTGCGCAACACCGGCATCGTGTGGCTGCCGTCGTCGTCCGGCACGCCGGGGCCGTCGTCGTTCTACGTCAAGCAGCACCCGGTGCCGTTCGGCGAGTGGATCCCGCTGCGCCCGCTGCTCTCGCGCCTGATCAGCCGGTTCGACCTGGTGCCGCGCGACTTCGAGGCCGGCACGAGCACCGGGGTGCTCCAGCTCGGGCCGGCCCGCATCGGCGACCTGATCTGCTTCGAGGTGGCCTACAACGGGCTCGGCCGTGCGGCGGTGCGCGGCGACGGCGTGCAGGGCGAGCTGGCCGGGCAGGGCGCGCGGCTGATCACCGTGCAGACCAACAACGCCACCTACGAGGGCACCGGCCAGCCTGAGCAGCAGCTGGCGATGTCGCGCCTGCGCGCGGTGGAGCACGGGCGCGCGGTGCTGGTGGCGGCGACGAGCGGCATCACGGCCATCGTGCTGCCCGACGGCTCGCTGGCCGGGTCCGTGGGCGAGCACCGCGCGGGCTACCTCGTGGCCACCGTGCCGCTGCGCGACACCCTGACCGTCGCCGACCGCGTGGGCGCGGTGCCGGAGCTGCTCGCCTGCGCCGCCGCCGTGTGGCTGCTGGTCCTGGTGGCGCTGCGCGCGCGGCGCGAGCGCGGGACGGCCCTCGCGGCCGGGCCCGCGGACGTAGGCTCGGGCGTCCGTCCCCGCGCCGAGGAGGCACCGTGAGCGAGTCGTCGTACGCCGGACTCGGTCGCGTGCTGGTCATCATCCCGACGTTCAACGAGCGGGAGAACCTCGAGACGATCGTGGCCCGGCTGCGCTCGGCCGTCCCCGACGTCGACGTGCTCGTGGCCGACGACAACAGCCCCGACGGCACGGGACGCATCGCCGACGCTCTCGCGGACGCCGACGACCACGTGCAGGTGCTCCACCGGCGCGGCAAGGAGGGCCTGGGCGCGGCCTACCTGGCCGGCTTCGACTGGGCCCTCGAGCGCGGCTACGACGTCGTGGTCGAGATGGACGCCGACGGCTCGCACCAGCCCGAGCAGCTGCCCCGGCTGCTCGACGCGCTGCGCGAGGCCGACCTCGTGCTCGGCTCGCGCTACGTGCCCGGCGGGTCGGTGGTGAACTGGCCGCGCTCGCGCGAGGTGCTCTCGCGCGGCGGCAACGTCTACACGCGCGTGATGCTCGGCATCCCGCTCAAGGACGCGACCGGCGGCTACCGCGCCTTCCGGGCGAGCACCCTGCGCGCGCTGGACCTGACCGGCGTCGAGAGCAAGGGCTACTGCTTCCAGGTGGACCTGGCCCGTCGCGCGGTGCACGCCGGCCTGCGGGTTCGCGAGGTGCCGATCGAGTTCGTCGAGCGCGAGCGCGGCGACTCCAAGATGGACCAGCGCATCGTGGCCGAGGCGCTGTGGCGGGTCACCGTGTGGGGGGTCGGCGACAAGGCGCGCAAGGCGCGCCGGCTGCTCGCCTCCGCGGGCGGGCGCGAGGGCAGCGCGGCCGGCCCGGGCGACCGGACCGCGTCGGGGACGGGCCGGTGAGCGCGTGAGCGCCTGGGTCATCCTTCTCGTCGTCGTCTACCCGGTCCTCGAGTGGGTCGTGGCGTCGTGGCTGGCCGCGCAGATCGGCTGGGCGTGGGTGCTCGTGCTGGTGGCGGTGCTGTTCCTGCTCGGTGTCGCGGTGATGCGGCGCGCCGGCTTCGCCGCGGCCCGCTCGCTGCGCCCCGTGCAGGTGGACGGCACGGCCGTGATGCCGGGCGTCACGCAGGACCGCATCAGCCAGGCCGGCCGGGAGGTGGGCGACGCCGGCGGCCTCTTCCTGGCCGGCCTGCTCATCGCCGTGCCGGGCCTGCTCACCAGCACGGTGGGGCTGCTGCTGCTGGTGGCGCCGCTGCGCCGGTTCCTGGGCCGGGCGCTGGGGCGCTCGGTGCGCCGTCGCGCGGAGGCGGCCGGCGTCCGCATCGACCGGCGGACCACGGTGCAGGGGCGCGTCGTGGTCGAGGACGTCGTGGTCGACGAGCCGGGCGAGGCGCGCCGGCCCGTGCGCGGCGAGATCGTGCGCGGGGACGTCGTCCCCCCGCAGCCGCCGCCCGACGCGCAGGGGCCGAGCGGGCCGGGCACCACCGGGCCGGGGGAGGCGCCGGGACGGCCCCCGGGCGCCTGAGGCCGCGGCCCGGACCGGTGCACGCGGTCGCGGGGGAGCGGTCGCGCCCGGACGCGCGACGACCCGGGTCCCCTGGGGGCCCCGGGTCGTCTCGAGGGGGAGGGTTGTCCGTCCGCTCCGGTGGTGCAGACCCGTCGCGCGGGTCGTCTGTCAGGGCGCGGTCACGCGCTCCGCTTGGCCGGGGTGCGGCCGTCGCGCAGCAGGCCGAGGCGCTCCTCGAGGAGAACCTCGAGGTCCTCGATGCTGCGGCGCTCGAGCAGCATGTCCCAGTGGGTGCGCACGTGCTTGGCCGGCTTGGCCTCCGGCTTCTCGCCGTCGCGCATGAGGGCCTCCGCGCCGCAGGTGCGGCACTCCCACACCGCCGGGACCTCGGCCTCGACGGAGAAGGGCATGGAGGTGGTGTGCCCCTCGGGGCAGTCGTAGTGCACGACCTGGCGCGGAGCGAGCTCGACGTGGTCGTCGGTCTCGTAGCTCGTCGCACCGAGTCGGGTGCCGCGCAGGGCGCCGTCGCTCATGAGGTTTCCCGTCCTGTCGATCGCCGGTGGGGGGTGGACCGGTCTCGTTGCCTTCTAACGGACGAGACGCGCGGGGTGTTCCCGAGGATCCCGCGCCGACACATCGTCCGGTAATCGTGCGCTGACGCGGCCTCGGTCCCGGTGCCCGGATCCAGCGTCGGCACGCCCCGGCACCGGCAGGAGCGGCGTCACCCGGACGGCGGCGCGTCGGGCGGGGGAAGGGCCCGGTGGGCCGGGGGAGCGGAGGCCGCCCTGCGCGGGGTGGGTCAGACGACGGAGGGCAGCTCGTTGCCGGCCTCGCGGATGCCCCGCTCGACGTCGACCCGGCGCAGGAGCAGCCCGCCCACGACGAAGAACAGCACCAGGGCGACGATGGCGGCGCGGTACGAGCCGGTGAACTGGTGGACCAGGCCGAACAGCAGCGTGCCCAGCCACGACGTGCCGCGCTCGCAGGCCTGGTAGAGGCTGAAGTACTCCGCCTCGCGGCCCAGCGGGATGAGCTGGGAGTACAGCGAGCGCGACAGGGCCTGGGTGCCCGCGACGACGAGCCCGATGCAGCAGGCGAGCAGCAGGAACAGGGGGAGCGAGCCCGCGGGGATCACGAAGCCGAGGCCCACGATGACCACCCAGACGACGATCGCGCCCAGCACGACGCGGTAGGCGCCGCGGCGCGAGGCCAGGCGGCCCATGCCCACAGCGCCGGCGACGCCGAAGATCTGCACGAGGATCACGGCGAGGATGACGTAGGTCGTCTTCATCCCCAGCTCCTCGGCGCCGTAGACCGCCGCGACGGCGATCACGGTCTGCACGCCGTCGTTGAAGAAGAGGAACGCGAGCAGGAACCGCAGGGTCTGGGGGTAGTCGCGGACGTGGTCGAGGGTGTCGCGCAGCTGGCCGAAGCTGCCGCGCACGCTCACCCCGCGGCGCGTCTCGACCACCGGGCGGTCGCGCAGGCCGCGGAAGGGGACGAGGGTGAACCCGGCCCACCACACGCCGGCGAGCACGAAGCAGATGCGCACGGCCTCGCTGGTGGTGAGCCCGAACGGCAGGCCCTGCACGAGCGCCAGGCTGACCACGAGCAGGACGAGCCCGCCGACGTAGCCGAAGGCCCACCCGCGGGTGGAGACGTGGTCGCGCTCGTCGGGCTCGGCGATGTCCACGAGGATCGCCGAGAAGACCGTGAGGCTCGCGATCAGCGCGACGTTGCCGACGATGAGCAGCAGCGAGCCGAGCAGCCACGCCCCGCCCGTCACGAAGAACAGGCACGCCGCGGCGACCGCGCCGACGACCGCGTACCCGGCCAGCCACGAGCGCTTGGACGCCGACCGGTCCGCCAGGGCGCCGACGACCGGCATGGCGAGGAACGAGAGCACCGTGGCGATCGTGACGACGTAGAAGACCGCCGAGCCCGGCGAGACGGGGATGCCCAGCACGTCGAGGTCGGTCGTGCACGGGTTCGTGTCCGACACGTCCGTGCACCCGGCGGCGGTCTCGGCCACGGAGGTGAGGTAGGGCGTGACGAGCACGACAGAGACGGTCGTGACGAAGGCCGACTGGGCCCACTCGTACCAGTACCAGGCGCGCTGCTCGGTGCGGCGGGTGGCGTCGTCCTCGTAGACCCGGACCGCCGGGCCACCGGTGCTCATGCCCGCGATCATGCCGGGCGGGCGCCCGCCGCGCGGCCGACTCGCCGGACGTGGTCGCGCGTGCGGCGGCCCCGTGGCCCGCGGTCGGGCACGATGGCCGCATGGACCTGCGCGTGCTGCCCGAACGTCTGTCGGTCTGCCGGCTGCCCGTGGACGCCCCCTGGCCCGTGCCGGGCCCCGGCGCGGCGTTCTACTCGGTGACACGCACCGAGGCCGAGGTGTCGCTGGTGTGCTCCGAGGACGACGCACCGACCGGCGAGCACGTCGTCGTCGAGCCGGACTGGCGCGCCCTCGAGGTGGCCGGCCCGCTGGACTTCTCCATGGTGGGCGTCATGGCGGCGCTCACGGCGCCGCTGGCCGACGTCGGCGTCAGCGTGTTCGTGCTCTCCACGTACGACACGGACTACGTGCTGGTGCACGCCGCGGCGCTGGAGAAGGCCGTCGAGGCGCTGCGCGCCGCGGGCCACGCCGTCCACGCCGGCTGAGCGCTCGGGCGGCGAGAGAACGGGGGCCGCCCGCGTGGGCGGCAGATCCGTGCTCTCCCGTGATACGCCGATAAGCGACATTATGTAATGTCGACTGGCTCCGCCCAGGATCGGCCGGACTCCGCGTGCAGCGGGACCCCTCCCCGGCGGTACGCCCTAGGTCTGCGACGCCGGGTCCCGCAGCGCCGCGCGGTGCGCGGCGCGCAGCGCGGCGGCACGCTCCGCGAGGTCCGGGTCGTCGCGCACGAGCGCGACCGTCGGGCAGTCCTGCGGGCCGTTCTTGGCCTCCGGGTGGCACAGGGTGCACGGCTGCCCGGGTCGCAGCGGGCACTCCACGGTGGCAGGCACGGTTCCAGTGTCCTCCTCGCCCGGGCCGCCTCCACCCGGGCGTCCGGACGCGCGCCGGGCCGTGCGGGACGCGGGCGGTCAGGCCTCGGACGGGTCGGCGTGGCGCCAGGCCGCGAACGGCAGCGCGGCGCCCCGGCTGTGCGCCGTCGCGCCGCGGGCCGGGAACCAGGCGAGCTCGCGGCCCGAGCCGTCGGGGGTGGCGGCCGAGCGGGCGTGCACCCCGCGCAGGCCGGCCTCGCGCACCGCGCGTCCCGCGGTCTGGCAGGGGCGCCAGGGCACGTACCTGCCGTCCCGGCGCCGCGGGTAGGTCCGCGGCAGGCCGAGAGACGCGAGGCCGGTGTCGCTCACGGCGTCGGCGACGCGCTGTCGGCCGGGAAGGGTCACCTCGACGAGCACGTAGGGCGCGTCGTCGCGCAGGTCCTCGACGTCGATCGCCGTGCCCACGAGCAGGCGGGGCAGCTGGGCGCGCGCCGTTCGCACGTCCTCGTTGAGGTACAGCGTGGGGCCGGCCCCCGGGGCGTTCCAGCGACCGCCCACCCGGCCGGCCCAGGTGGGGTCGAGCGGGTCGTCCCACGACGCGTCCGCGACCCGCCACCAGGAGGCGCCGTCGGCCAGCGGCGTCGCGATGGGCGCGCGCTCGGGGCTCATGGCTGGATCCGGCGCAGGTCGACCATCGCCGCCGCTCCCCTGCGCACCTCGTCGTACTGCCCCGCCTCGGCGAGCTGCAGCAGGGACCGGCCACCGAGCAGGTCCGCAGGCCGTCGGACGACGGCGGGGATCCGCTCCGGGCGCACGTAGCGCTCCAGCACGTCGGTGGCCGCGGACAGGTCCGCGACAGCCACCGCTCGCTCCGCGGGCACCCCGCTCCCCCGCCACTTGGACACCGCCTGGCGGGACACGCCGAAGACGCGCGCGAGGTCCGAGGACGACAGGTCCCAGCTGGTCATGAGCCGTTCGAGCGGGGCGCTCCGGACCCGGCTCTGCAGTGCCGCCAGGAAGGCCTCGGTCCAGCGATCGTCCCCCCACGCGCTGATCCGCGCCGCGGCCTCGTCGGGGTCGAGCCGGCGCAGCGCCGCGACCTCGGGTGCCGTCCTGCGTGTCATGCACCCATCATGCCGCAACCATCTGTCAACCGACAGGGGACGCGCTCCGAGCGCCGCGGGAGGATCAGGCGCTCGTGGGGTCGGGCTCGACGCTCTCGGCGTCGAGGGCCGCCTCCTCCTCGCGCCGCCCGTCCGGCGGCAGCTTGAGCGTGGCCAGCAGCCCGAGCAGCACGAACCCTGCTGCGGTGATCGCCGTGAAGCGGATGGCGGTGGCGAACGCCTCCCCTGCGGCGTCGGCGACGGCCTGGCCACCCGGCTTCTCGGCCAGGGCCGGGATGATCGTGCCGGCCGTCTCCTGGACCGCCTCGCTGATCGATGCGCGCTGGTCGTCGCTGAGCCCGGGCACGCTCTGCAGGTTGGTCTCGGTGGCGTGCGCGAGGGTGACGAACAGCACCGTGCCGAGGACGGCCGTGCCCAGCGCCGACCCGATCTGACGCGCGGTGCTCTGCGTGCCGCTCGCCTGGCCGCTCTTGCGCCGGGGCACGTCGGCCAGGATGAGGCTGGTCAGCTGCGCGCTGGCATAGCCGACGCCGACGCCGTACACGATGAGCCAGGCCGAGATGACCCAGCCGCTGACCGACGTCGACATCGTCAGGCCCAGGCCCAGGATGCCGATGACCTCGAGCACCATGCCCAGCCGCGCCACGAAGCGCGGCGAGCGCCGCTCCGCCAGCGTCGCGGCCGTGGGACCGGCGAGGAAGGCGCCGATCGCCAGGGTCGCCAGCAGCGCGCCGGCGCCGAAGGCGGTGTAGCCGAGCACGCTCTGGAGGAACAGCGGCAGCGAGAAGAGGATGCCGAACTCGCCGAGGCTCACGATGAGGCCGGCGATGCTGCCGAAGCTGAACGTCGCGATCCGGAACAGCGACAGGTCCAGCAGCACCGAACGGCGTGCCGCGGCCCGACGGGATTCGACGAGCAGCAGCAGGCCCAGGCACAGCGCCGAGGCCACGAGCGCCCACAGCACAGGTGAGACCGACCCCGTGCGCCAGGTGATCCCGGCGATCGTGGAGTCGTGGGTGGTCACCGTCCAGCCGTAGTTGCGACCCTCGATCAGGGCGAAGACCAGCGCGCCGACACCCACGGCCGACAGCACCGCACCGAGCACGTCGAACCCGGGATCGAAGTGGTCGTCCTTGCTCTCCGGGACGACGATGAGCGACCCGATCACGATCACGACCACGATCGGCACGTTGATGTAGAAGGCCCAGCGCCACGAGTGGTGCTCGGTGAGCCAGCCACCGAGCAGCGGACCCACGGCGGCCATGCCGCCGATGATCGAGCCGTAGATCGCGAACGCGATGGTGCGGGCGCGACCGACGTAGATGGAGTTCACGAGCGAGAGCGACGTCGGCGACATCATCGCCCCGCCGACGCCCTGCAGCGCGCGCGCCGCGATCAGGGCGGTGCCGTCGCCCGTTCGAGCGGCGATCATGCTCGCGACGCCGAACACCACCGCGCCCGACATGAACATGAGGCGTCGGCCGACCCGGTCACCGAGACGGCCGGCCACGATGAGCAGCGCGGCGAACACCAGCGAGTAGATGGCGTTGACCCACTCGGCGTCGACCGACGTGATCTGCAGCTCGCGGATGATGGAGGGCAGCGAGACGTTGACGATCGTCGCGTCCATGATGATGAGCGCGGTGCCGAGGCCGATGAACAGCATCGGTGTCCAGTGCGTGCGCGGCGCCGGCATCGCGCCGACCGTCCCCCGGTCGTCGGTCATGCGGTCACCGTAGGGCCTGGTCCAGCACCTCGCACCGCGGCGCGGCCCGTGCCTCGCGTCAGCTCGTGATGAGGATGCCGAGGCACATCTCGTCGGTGGTCCCCTCCCCCCACACCACGTAGCGCGGGGGCAGGTCGGCCAGCGCGGGCAGCTGCGTGCGCAGGCGCGCGTCGTGCCGGCAGGTGACGGTGATCGTGTCGCCCGCGCGCAGCCGCAACGGCGTGCGCAGGGGCCGGGCGGACTGGTTGTCGAAGTCCCACACCGGGATGTCGAGGATCGTGCGCTCGCGCGGGGTGCCCGCGTTCGCGACGACGGTGATCGACCGGCCCAGCAGGTGCATGTGGCCGGCCGCGGCGCGCACGGTCACGGGCTCGCGCAGGTAGCGCGTGCAGCTCTGCACGGACCCTGCCCTCGGGGCGACGAACGAGCCCCCGCAGAGCAGCTGGAGGCCGGCCACCGTGCGCGCGGAGCCCGGCCCGAACCGGGCGACGACGTCGGCCAGCGCGGCCTGGCGGTCGCAGAGCGGGCCGGTCTCGCCGGGCAGGCACGGCAGCTCCACCGGAGCGGGCAGCAGCATGGTGCGCAGCGGCGTCAGGCCCGCGTCGTCGGACACCCGCAGGCGCACGTGCGTGGAGTCCGTGACCGGCGCGGTGCCCACGTCGCGCAGGTTGTAGTGCATCTGGATCACGATGCGGCTGCCCGCCGGCACGGGCACGCCGGTGCCGCGGCCGAACAGCGACTCGCGGCCGCCGGGCGCCCAGCCCGCGAGCCAGGGCGCGGAGTCGAGCGCGTCGAGGGGGTTGGCCGAGCGCGACGGCAGCCCCGGGCCGCCGAAGCACTCCCAGCCCGGGCGCGGGTCGGCGTCGTCCTTGGCCTGCGCCGCGGCCACCTGGTCGGGGTCGACCCGGAACAGGATCGAGTGGTGCACCACGGCCGGGTTGCCCGGCAAGAACTGCACGCCGGTGACGAACGCGGGTGCCACCAGGTGGGGGTCGGCGAGGAAGCAGCGGTAGTCGTCGGTCCCGCCGGCGGGCGCCGCGGGGGCGTAGACGCGGCCGGGCAGGTCGTCGGCGACGCCGACGGTGAGGAACCGCTCGTGCGCCCGCAGCGGCGTCGTGGGCGGAGGGAGTGCAGGTGCCGACGCCGCAGGCGTGGCCGAGGACGGACCCGGCGCGGACGTGGCGCTGCCCGGCGCGGACGTGGTGGCGGGCGGGGCCGAGGGCGGCGGCGTCGGCCCGGGGGCCGCGGAGCACGCCGCCACGAGCGCGGCGCAGGCCACGACGACAGGCAGGCGGCGCATCCCCGCAGCGTAGGCGCGGCCGCACGCGCCCGGGCGGGTTCCCGGACGACGCGGTCCTGGGTGCGGAGGCATGATGGACGCATGAGCGGCGACGACGACATCGAGCGCCTCCTGGCCGAGATCGACTCCACGATGAACGGGCCGGCCAAGCCCCCCGCCCAGAAGCGGGGCGGCGAGGTGACGCCCGCCGCGAAGGATCAGCCCGCAGCGCGCGGGCGCGTGGGGTCGGCGGTGCGCACGGGCGGCGTGGCCGCAGCCGTGTGCGGCGTGGGCGTCTTCGGCGCGACGTTCCTGTTCCAGTGGCTCCCGGTCATCGACAACCCGGTGAGCAGCGGCCTCGGGGCCGCCGTCGGCGCGTTCCTCACCGGCGCCACCCTGGGTCTGCGCCGCCGCTGAGCGGCTCCGCGCCGCAGCCACGCGGTCCGGCGGTGTGCCGCACGGCGGCGTTGCTCCGCGGACGTGCGTTTGCGGTCCCCGGACGCTCGGGAGAGCGTGGCATGTGCTCGGTTCCCTGGATCAGCTGCTCACCGAGAACGCCTGGATCGTGTACTCCGTCGTCGCGGCCCTGGTGTTCGTCGAGGACGCCCTGTTCGTCGGCTTCGTCGTGCCCGGCGAGACCGCGGCGGTGCTCGGCGGCGTGTCGGCCAGCCGCGGGCACGTGTCGCTCGTGGCGATGTGCGCCGTCGTGGTCGTCGCCGCGATCGTGGGCGACAGCGTGGGCTACGAGGTGGGCCGCCGCTTCGGCCCCCGGCTCCTGGAGACCCGGCCGCTGCGCCGTCACCAGGAGCGGCTGGGTGACGCGCAGGACTTCCTGGCCCGACGCGGTGGTGCCGCGGTGTTCCTCGGCCGGTTCGTGGCGTTCTTCCGCGCCGTCATGCCGGCGCTGGCGGGCCTCGCCCGCATGCCCTACCGCCGGTTCCTCCCCTACAACGCCGCCGGCGGCCTGGTGTGGGGCGTGGCGTTCGTGGTGCTCGGCTACGTCGCGGGGAACTCCTACGCGCGTGTCGAGGCCGTGGTGGGGCGCGACCTCGCGATCGGCGTGGCCATCGTCGTGGTGGTCGCCGTCGTCGTCTGGCGCGTGCGCCGCTCCCGCCGGGAGAGCAGGAGCGAGAACAGCCGCGAGGACAGCCGCGAGGCGGGCTGACCCGGCCGTACCGCCTCAGGGGTTCCAGGACTCGAGCACGGGGATGCCGAGGTCGTCGGCGAGGACGCCGGTGCCGGTCGCACCCAGCACCAGGTGCGCCGCCGTGGTGGGCGGCTGCTCGATCCACGTCACGGCGAGGATGCGCAGCAGGTGCGCGTGGGCGACGAGGACGACGTCGCGCCCGCCGGCGAGGACCGGCCGGCAGCGGTCCAGCACGCGTGCGGCCCGCCGGGCGACCTCGTCGATGCTCTCCCCCAGCTCCGCGCCCGCGGTCCAGACCGTCCAGCCGGGCACCTCGCGGCGCATCTCCGCCGTGGTGCGTCCCTCGGCCGCGCCGTAGTCCCACTCGACGAGGTCGTCGTCGACCGTCGCGGCCAGGCCGGCGAGCTCGGCGGTGCGCCTCGCCCGCTGCAGCGGGCTGCACAGCACCACCGCCCCGCGCCAGCCCGCCAGCCGCTCCCCCGCCGCGCGTGCGGCCGCCTCGCCCTCGGGCGTGAGCGGCAGGTCCGTGCGCCCGGTGTGGCGGCGCTCGCGGCTCCACTCCGTCTCGCCGTGGCGGAGCACGAGGATCCTGCCGGTGGTCTCAGCCATGGCCCGAGCCTGCCAGGCCGGGCATGTCGTCGGCCGCGCCCACGGCGTAGAGGACCACCGCGCTCGCCGCCGCGACGTTGAGGCTGTCGACGCCGGCGGCCATGGGGATGCGCACGCGCTCGTCGCACCGCTCGAGCGCGGCGGCGCTCAGCCCGTCGCCCTCCGTGCCCAGCAGCACGGCCACCCGGCCGCGCAGGTCCGCCGCAGGCAGGGCGGTGCCGGACGGGTCCGGCGACATCGCGACCAGCCGGAATCCGTTGTGCCGCATGGTGTCCAGGGCGTCCGGCCAGGCCTCGGCGCGCGTCCAGGGCACGGCGAGGACGGTGCCCATCGACACCTTGACGCTGCGGCGGTAGAGGGGGTCGGCGCATCCCGGGCTCACCACGACGGCGTCGAACCCCAGCGCCGCCGCGTTGCGGAACACCGCCCCGACGTTGGTGTGGTCGACGAGGTCCTCGAGAACCACCACCCGTCGCGCCGGGGCGACGAGGTCCGTGAGCGACGGCAGCGGGCGCCGCTCCAGCGACGCCAGCACCCCGCGGTGCACGCGGTACCCCGTGACGGCGCGCAGCACGTCGTCGTCGGCCACGAAGACCGGGCAGTCGTGCCCGGCCAGGGCGTCCTCGAGCGAGGGCAGCCACTTCGCCGCGGTGAGCAGCGAGCGCGGCCGGTACCCCGCCGCGAGCGCCCGGCGCACGACCTTCTCGCCCTCGCCGAGGAACAGCCCCTCGGCCGGCTCGCGGACGGAGCGCAGCGCGACGTCCGTCAGCCCGGTGTAGTCCGACAGCCGGGGGTCGTGGGGGTCGACGACGTCGACGCGCTGCGCCACGGGACTCAGCGCCGCACGATGCTGACGACGGCCGCGACGAGTCCCACGGCCACGATGATGCCGCGCAGCACCGGGTCCGGGAGCCGGCGGGCCAGCGGCGCGCCCACCATGCCTCCGATCGAGGCGCCGACGCCGAGGGCGACGGCCGCCCCCCAGTCGACCGACGCCGCGACGACGAAGACCACGGCGGCGACCCCGTTCGCCACGCCTTGGAGGACCTGCTTGGCCGCGTTGGTGCGCTGGAGGTCCGGGTCGTAGAGCGCGCCGAGCACCGCGATCAGCACGATCCCCTGGGCGGCGCCGAAGTAGCCGCCGTAGAGGCCGACGCCGACCAGCACCGGCGCGAGCAGCCACGACGGGGCGGAGGCCGGCTCCACGCCGCGGGCGCGCAGCCGGCGCACGATCGTGGGCTGGACCAGGACGAGCGCGCAGGCGGCGAGGATCAGCCACGGCACCACGCCCTCGAACACGCTCGAGGGCAGGAGCAGCACGAGGGACGCCCCGGCGACGGCCCCGACCCCGACCAGCGCCGCCATCGCTGCCACGCGCCGGCCGCGCCCGGCCATCTCGCGCCGGTAGCCCCAGGCGCCGAACACGTTGCCCGGCGCGATCCCCGTGGTGTTGGTCCCGTTGGCCACCACCGGGGGCAGCCCGGCCGCCAGCAGGAGCGGGTAGGTCAGCAGCGTCCCGCTCCCGATGGCGGCGTTGACCGCGCCGGCCGCGACACCTGCCCCCGCGAGGAGCAGCAGGTTCACCTCAGCGCGCGTCCCCCTCGGGGGCCGCCTGGACGGCGTCCGGCGCCGGCCGCGTCGTCATGCCGAAGGCCTGGCTCAGGTTCGACATCGCGGTCGAGAGCTCGGCCGGGATCACCCAGACCTTGTTGGCCGTCCCGTTCGCCAGGCTCGGCAGCGCCTGGATGTACTGGTAGGCCAGCACCTGCGCGTCGGCGTCGCCGGCGTGGATCGCGTCGAACACCTTCTGGATGGCCTGGGCCTCGCCGTCCGCGCGCAGGATGCGGGCCTGGGCGTCGCCCTCGGCCCGCAGGATGGCCGACTGCCGCTCGCCCTCGGCGGTGAGGATCTGCGACTGCTTGGTGCCCTCGGCGGTGAGGATCTGCGCGCGCTTCTCCCGCTCGGCGCGCATCTGCTTCTCCATCGAGTCCTGCACGCTCGAGGGCGGGTCGATCGCCTTGAGCTCCACGCGGTTGACCCGGATCCCCCACTTGCCCGTCGCCTCGTCGAGGACGCCGCGCAGCGCGTTGTTGATCTCCTCGCGCGAGGTCAGCGTGCGCTCGAGGTCCATGCCGCCGATGACGTTGCGCAGCGTGGTGACGGTGAGCTGCTCGATGCCGGTGATGGGGCTCGCGATCTCGTACATCGCGGCCTTGGCGTCGGTGACCTGGAAGTAGATGACGGAGTCGATGTTGACGACGAGGTTGTCCTCGGTGATGACCGGCTGCGGCGGGAACGAGACGACCTGCTCGCGCATGTCGACGAGCGGCTTGAGCCGGTCGATGTACGGGATGAGCAGCGACAGCCCGGGCACCAGGGTGCGGTGGTAGCGGCCGAGGCGCTCGACGATGCCCGCACGTGCCTGCGGCACGATGCGCACCGCCTTCGCGAGCGTGACGAGCACGACGATGACGACAAGGGCGGCGATGACGAGTCCCGCCACCGTTCCTCCCGCGATGTCCGCGATCACGGCATCCCCTTCCTGGGACGTGGACGGGTGCGGCGACGCACCCGCTGCTGCCGGGGCTCAGGCGACGAGCGCCGTGGCTCCGGAGATCTCGACGACATGGACGACCGTGCCGGCGGCGTAGCTGCTCTGACCGTCGTAGGCGCGGGCCGACCAGACCTCGCCGGAGAGCTTGATGCGTCCGTCGCGGCCGTCGACCTCGGCGACGACCTCGGCCTCCGACCCCACCAGGGAGGCGACGCCGGTGCGCAGCGCGAACGGCGTGCGCAGGTGGCGGCGGGCGACGGGGCGCACCCCGACGAGCAGGGCGAGCGAGACGAGCGCGAACGCGGCCACCTGCACCGCGGGTCCGCCGCCGATCGCGGCCACCACGCCCGCGGCGGCCGTGCCGCCCGCGATCATCGCCAGCACGAGGCTCGTCGTCAGCATCTCGCCGACCACGAGCACCGCCGTGGCGATGAGCCACCAGACCCAGGCGTCCATACCCCGATCGTAGGGCGGTGGCGTCGGGACGCCCGCTGGATTCGCCCGGGCGACGGCGGCGCGCCGCGGCCGGCCGGTCGCAGTCGCGTCTCAGCGCGCGCGGGCCGACCAGCGCTCGCCGCGCCGCTCGACCTCGAGGGCCAGGCCGAAGGTGGCGCCCAGGTTCTCGGCGGTGAGCACCTCGTCCACCGGGCCCTGGGCCACCGCGCTCCCCTGCCGCAGCAGCAGGGCGTGGGTGAACCCGACCGGGATCTCCTCGACGTGGTGGGTCACGAGCACCGTCGTGGGCGCCTCGTCGTCGGCGGCGATCTCGCCGAGGCGGCGCACGAGGTCCTCGCGGCCGCCGAGGTCGAGGCCGGCGGCGGGCTCGTCGAGCAGCAGCAGCTCGGGGTCGGTCATGAGCGCGCGGGCGACCTGCACCCGCTTGCGCTCGCCCTCGCTGAGGGTCCCGAAGGTGCGGTCGGCCAGCGCGCCGACCCCCAGCTGGTCGAGGAGGGCCGCGGCGCGGGCGTGGTCGCCGCCCTCGTAGCCCTCGCGCCAGCGCCCGGTCACGGCGTACGCCGCCGTCACGACGACGTCGGCCACCCGCTCCTGCGGCGGGATGCGCTCGGCGAGGGCGGCGCTGGCCAGGCCGATGCGCGGCCGCAGCTCGAAGACGTCCGTGCGCCCGAGCGGCTCGTCGAGCACCTC
The DNA here is from genome assembly GCA_016125335.1 of Frankiales bacterium. NCBI lineage: Bacteria > Bacillati > Actinomycetota > Actinomycetes > Frankiales > Frankiales bacterium. The sequence continues at coordinate 21,530 of WGLY01000002.1, read as the reverse complement.
GACGGTGCCGCGGGTGGGGTGCATGAGCGTGGCGGCCAGGGCGAGCAGGGTGGTCTTGCCCGCGCCGTTGGGCCCGAGCACCACCCAGCGCTCCCCCTCCGCGACGTCCCAGGACACGCCGGCGACGATGCGCGAGCCGCCGCGCACGACCTCGACGTCGAGGAACCGCAGGACGTCGCTCACCCGCCGAACACTAGTGAGCGGGCACCGACCTAGGGTTGCCGGGTGCTCGTGTCCTTCCGCCCCGGAGCCCTCACCTGCTGGGGCAACGCCTACCTGGGCGGCGCGGCCAGCCTCGACGAGTGCGTCGAGCGCACGGTGCACGCCGACGCCCTCCACCGCGTCACCGGCGTCCCGGACGAGCCGGACGCGGTGTCGCTCGCGGTGGCCCTGGGCCGGCTGCGCGCGTCGGGCGTCACCGGGCTGCGGCTGGTGCTGCCCGAGCCGGGCGACCCCACCGGCCTGCCCGGCCCGCGGACGACGACCGACGCCGCGGTGGCCGCGGGCTGCGCCGTGCTCACGGTCGGGCCGCCCGAGGTGGCGCCCCTGGCGCTGGTGCCCACGGTGTCGGCGGCGGACCGGGGCGACGTGGTGCGCTGGGACGTCCACGCGGCCGCGTGGGCCGTGCCGCCCGCGGGCCTGCCGTCGCTGGCCGAGGCCGACCGCGGGCTGTCGGAGGCGCTGCGCGCCACCACCGCCGACCTGGACGCCCTCGACGTCGCCTCGGGTCGCGACGCCGTCGGCCCGCGGCTCGTGGCGATCGACCGCAGCGTGCGCCGCATCGACCTTCCGGCGTCGCTGCCGGCGCGGGCGCAGCGGATGGTGGCCGGCGCCTCGCGCCTGCTCGGCATCCTCACCGTGGCCGCCGAGGGCGACGGCGCCGCCGTGACCGCGGGCGAGGCGGCCGGGCGTGCGCAGGCGCTGCGCCCCCTGCGCACGGCCGCCCGCTACGCCCTGTGCGCCGGGTACTCCGCCGCGGCCGAGCCGCCGCGGGGCGGCGACGGCGCGGCTCGCTAGGCTCGCCGCACCATGGCGCCCGAGCCCGACCTCGACCCCGACGACGTCCCCCGCACGCTGCTGGTCACCGTCACCGGCCCCGACCGGCCGGGAGTGACCGCCCTCGTGTGCTCCGCGCTCGCGGCGCACGAGGTCGACGTCGTCGACGTGGAGCAGGTGGTGATCCGGGGCCGGCTCACCCTGGGGATCCTGGTCGCGCCCGCCGCGTCGCTGCAGCACGGGGCCGTGCTCGAGCTCGAGGCGGCCGGGCGCACCGCCGTGGCCGCCCTCGAGGGGACCGGCATGGACGCCGAGGTGACGCTGGGCGCGGCCGAGCACGACGTCCGGCGCCGCGGCCGCCTGCTCGTCACGGTGCTCGGCCACCCGCTGGCCCCGGCGGCGCTGAGCGGCCTGGCGAGCAGCATCTCGGCCGAGGGCGGCAACATCGAGCGGATCGTGCGCACGGCCGCCTACCCCGTGACCGCGATCGAGCTGACGGTCGGCGGCGCGGACCTGCGCGCCCTGCGCGACGCGCTGACCGCCGAGTCGTCGTCCCTCGGCGTGGACGTCGCGGTGCAGCCGGCGGGGATGCGGGGCCGGGGCACGTACCTCGTGGTGATGGACGTCGACTCGACGCTCATCCAGGACGAGGTGATCGAGCTCATCGCCCGCCGCGCCGGGCGCGAGGACGAGGTGCGCGGCATCACCGAGCGCGCGATGTGCGGCGAGCTCGACTTCGCCGGGTCGCTGCACGAGCGCGTCGCCCTGCTGGCGGGCGTGCCCGTCTCCGCGCTCGACGAGGTCCGCCAGGACGTGCGCCTGACCCCCGGCGCGCGGACGCTGGTGCGGACGCTGACCCGGCTCGGCTTCCGGGTCGCCGTGGTGTCCGGCGGCTTCGCCGAGGTGGTGCGCCCGCTCGCGGCCGAGCTCGGCATCCACCACGTGCGGGCCAACTCCCTCGAGGTCGCGGACGGCCGGCTCACCGGCCGGGTGCTCGGGCCGGTCGTCGACCGGGCCGGGAAGGCCGCCGCGCTGCGCGAGATCGCGGCGCTGGACGGGATCCCGCTCGAGCGCACGATCGCCATCGGCGACGGCGCCAACGACCTCGACATGCTCTCGACGGCCGGGCTCGGCGTGGCCTTCAACGCCAAGCCGGTGGTGCGGGCGCAGGCCCACACCGGGATCACCGTGCCGTTCCTCGACCCGGTGCTCTACCTGCTCGGCATCACGCGCGAGGAGGTCGAGGCGGCCGACGCCGCCGCCGGCACGCCCACCCCGGCACCGCCGGTGCCGCCGGGCCGCGGCTGAGCGACGTCGTCACGCCACGCGGTGGACCGCCGAGGTGCCGTTGACGACGAGCACCGAGTAGGCGATCCGGCCGCCCGAGAACGGGTCCGTCGCCGCGATCCACACCCCGGTGGGGTGGGTGCCCGCGCGCAGGGGCACGAGGTGCCGCGCGTCGTAGCGGCGCACCTGTCCGGCCGCGAGGCGCACGAGGTCGGCGACGGTCACGTGCGGGTGGCGCGGGGTGACCGCGAGCTTGGCCGCGCGCGACACGGCGTCGGCCACGGAGCGGACCGACGCGCGCAGGTGCAGCGACTCGATCGCCCGGCGCAGCATCGTCTCCGTCACGCTGCGTGCCGCCGAGGGGAGGCGGACCTGCCGCAGCCCGTAGGTGTAGGCGAGCGAGACGGATTCCGTGTCGGTCGTCGCCGTGGCGGAGCCGTGGCGCACGGCGGAGCGCACCTGGCGCTGCAGCGACGCCGTGAGCGCGGGGCCGCCGACGCTGCCCGCGGGGAGCGTCCCCGTGAGCCGCTCGAGCCGCCCCGCGGGGTCCACGACGGCGGTCAGCGTCGTTCCGGCGTCGGAGCAGGTGTACACGGTTCCGCCGTCCGTGCCCGGGGCCGTGGCGGTCACCGGCAGGCCCGCCGGGAGCACGCTCGCGACGTCGTGGCTCGGCCACGCCGTGGACAGGTGCACCTGCTCGGGCGTGCGGCGGCCGACGTTCTCGAGGAACACCGGCTCGCGGCGGTGCAGCAGCACCAGGGCCCTGGCCTCGTCGCGCGTGCGGTCCTCGCGGTTCAGCGACACCCACTCCGCCCGCGTCGAGTCGTACGCCGAGGTGTCGATGGCCACGGTGAACGGCGGGGTCGTGGGGATCTGGCTGGACAGCCGGACGTGCACGGCCGCGGCGACCTGCACGGAGTTCCAGATCGACCACGCCTCGAGCCGGTCGGACCCGAGCCCGAGCCGGACGACGCCGGAGTAGCCGAGCTCGGCGTCGGAGGCCGCGAGCACCGGCGCCAGGGTGGTGGCGCAGTCGGCCGGCGCCGCGGAGGCGCGGGTGGCCGGCAGCAGCGCCGAGAGGGCCAGGGCGAGGGCGGTCGCGGCGAGGACGCGGGTGCGCGGGGCGGGCATGCGAGGGGTCCCCTGTCTGTTCCGGCGAGGTCGCCGGGATCGGCGGCCGGACTGCCGCGCCGCGACTCTACGGCTGCCGCGCCGGCGACGGCGTCATCCGTACGGCGGAGCCGCCTCGCCCCGGTTCACCACGAACTCGGCCAGCCGGGCGTCCCCCGGCGCTAGCGCGGCCCAGGGCACGCGGGTCTCGAGCACCGCGGCGCCGGCGGTCGGGTACTTCACGTCCAGCGCCGCCGCGGCGTCCGGGTCGCGCTCCCCCGCGAGCAGCCGGACGAGGTCCTCGCACCCCGGGTTGTGGCCGACCAGCACGGCGGTGGCCACCCGGTCGGGCAGCTCGCGCAGCACGGTCAGCAGCTCGTCGGCGGTGGCGTCGTAGACCCGCGGGTCGACGGTGAGCGGCCCCGGCGACGCGACGTCGTAGCCGGCCGCCCCGATGTAGCCGACCTCCGCCGCCACGAGGGTCCAGGTGCCGCGGGTGCGCCGGGCGCTGGAGACCACCACGTGGTCGAGCGCGGGGAACCGGTCGCGCAGCCAGGCGCCCGTCGCGCGGGCGTCCGCCACCCCGCGCGGCGAGAGCGGACGGTCGTGGTCGGGCACCCCGGGCGGGTACGCCGACTTCGCGTGCCGCAGCACCACGAGGGTGCGCGCGGGACCCGGCTCCCCGGCCGTCACGACCGCGCCGCCTGGCGGCGCAGGTCGCGGATCTGCTCCTCGGTGCCCACCGCGATCAGCACGTCGCCGGGCCCCACCACCGTGCTCGGCGCCGGGTTGGTGACGAAGCGGCCGTCGGTGCGCAGCGCGAGCAGGATCGCAGCACCGCCCTCGCGGGCCCGGGTGTCGGCCACGGTCGAGCCCTGGAGCGCCGACCCGTCCTGCACCTCGACGTCGACCATCCGGAACTCGTTGCTGCCCTCGTGCATCACGACGTCGAGGAAGTCCACGACGTACGGCGACTCGGCGAAGGCGGCGATGCGGTTGCCCCCGATCCGCTGCGGGTTGACCACGCGGTCCGCGCCCGCGCGGACGAACTTGGGCTCGGCGTCGTCGGTGCGCGAGCGCGCGATGACGAAGAGGTCCGGGTTCAGCGACCGCGCCGACAGCACCACGTAGACGCTGCCCGCGTCGTTGTCGAGCGAGGCGACCAGCGTGCGGGCCAGGCGGATGCCGGCCGCACGCAGCACTTCGTCGTCGGTCGCGTCGCCGAGGATGTGCGGATAGGGGCAGCTGCCGAGCCGCTCCTCGTCGCGGTCGATGATCACCACGGCCTGCCCGGCGCGGGCGAGCTGCTCCGCGGCCGCCTTGCCGACCCTCCCCCAGCCGCACACGACGGCGTGGCCCTCGAGCCGGTCGATGTCGCGCTGCATCTGGCGTCGCCCCCAGAGGTTGCCGAGCTGGCCCTCGAGCACGAGCTCGAGGGTCAGGGTGAGCGTGTAGAGCACCGTGCCGACCCCGACGAGGGCCAGCACCATCGTGTAGATCTTCTGCGCGGGGCCGAAGTCCACGACCTCGCGGAAGCCGATGGTGGTGACCGTCGTGACGGTCTGGTACGCCGCGTCGAGCAGGTCGATGCCCAGCAGGACGTACCCGAGCGTGCCGACGACCAGCACCGCCGAGAGCGCGACGAGCGCGATGACGAGGCGACGCGCGTTGCGCGAGTGGTACTGGAGCGGTCGGACGGCCACCTGCTCGTAGTGGCGGTCCCGCGGCTGCCTCGACCTCGGCACGGGGCCAGCATGCCGGAACGCCGTTCCGGCACGCGCGGCGCCACCGGGACGGTCAGCCGCCGATCGCGTGCACCCCGCCGTCGACGTGGACGATCTCGCCGGTGGTCTTGGGGAACCAGTCCGACATCAGTGCCACGCACGCGCGCGCCGCGGGCTCCGGGTCGCCCAGGTCCCAGCCGAGCGCGGCGCGCTGGCCCCAGACCTCCTCGAACTCGTCGAAGCCGGGGATGGACTTGGCCGCCATGGTGCGGATGGGCCCCGCGGCGACGAGGTTCACGCGCACGCCCTGCGGGCCGAGGTCGCGGGCGAGGTAGCGGGCGGTCGACTCCAGCGCCGCCTTGGCCACCCCCATCCAGTCGTACTTGGGCCAGGCGATCTGCGCGTCGAAGTCGAGCCCGACCACCGACGAGGTGCGTTCCTCCCCCGTCATGAGGGGCAGGCACGCCATCGTGAGGGACTTCAGCGAGTACGCCGACACCTGCACCGCCGTGGCGACGTCGGGCCACTCGGTGTGCAGGAAGTTGCCGCCCAGGGCGGCCTCCGGCGCGAACGCGATCGAGTGCAGCACGCCGTCGAGCCGGTCGACGTGCTGGCCGAGGCGGTCCGGCAGCGCGGCGAGGTGCGCGTCGTCGGTGACGTCGAGCTCGACCACCGGCACCGGGGTGGGCAGCCGGCCGGCGATCCGGTTGGTGATGGACAGCGCGCGGCCGAACGAGGACAGCACGACCGTGGCACCCTCCTCCTGGGCCAGCCTCGCCACGTGGAAGGCGATCGAGGAGTCGGTCAGCACGCCCGTGACGAGCAGCCGCTTGCCCTCGAGGATCCCCATGGTGCGTTCCTTCCTGTCGCGTGCGGTGCGCTGTGCCCCCGCGAGTCAACCAGCCCGGTGCCCGGCCGGTGCGGTCAGTGGCCCATCCCGAGGCCGCCGTCGACCGGCACGACCGCTCCGGTGATGTACGCCGCGGCGTCGGAGGCCAGGAACACCACTACGGCAGCGATCTCGTCGGGGGTGGCGTAGCGGCCGAGCGGCACCTGCCCCACGATCTCGGCCCGGCGCTCGTCGGGCAGCGCCTGCGTCATGTCGGTGTCGACGAACCCGGGGGCGACCACGTTCGCCGTGATCCCGCGGCTGCCCAGCTCGCGGGCCAGGCTGCGGGCCAGCCCCACGAGACCGGCCTTGGACGCCGCGTAGTTGGCCTGTCCGGCGGAGCCGAGCAGGCCCACGACGCTGGACACCAGGACGATGCGGCCCCGGCGCAGCCGCAGCAGGCCCTTGCTGGCCCGGCGCGCCACGCGCAGCGCCCCGACGAGATTGGTGTCGATCACGGTGTCGACGTCCTCGTCGCTCAGGCGCATCACCAGGCCGTCGCGGGTGACCCCGGCGTTGGCGACCACGACCTCGACGGGGCCGAGCTCGGCCTCCACGCGGTCGAAGGCGGCGTCCACGCTCGCGGTGTCGGTGACGTCGGCCGCCACGGCGAGCACGCCGCTGCCGGCCAGCTCAGCCGGCAGCTCGCCGGAGCGGGCCGTGATCGCCACCCGGTCGCCCTCCGCCACGAAGGCCCGCGCGATGGCCAGGCCGATGCCGCGGTTGCCCCCGGTGACCAGCACCACTCGATCCACGACCGACCCTCCCGTCGACGGGCCCGGGGGGTCCCGGGCGCGACGCGACGCTATCCGTTACCCGCGGGTACGACGGAACGGTGCCGACGCGGCACGCGCGCGGAGCCGGGCTAGGGTCGGGCCATGAGAGCGATCCAGGTCAGGCAGTTCGGCGGCCCCGAGGTCCTCGTCCCCGCGGTGGTCAGCGACCCGGTCCCCCACCACGACGAGCTGCTCGTGCGGGTGTCCGGCGCAGGCGTCAACTACGCCGACACGCACCAGGCGGAGAACACGTACCTGTCCAGCAGCAGCCTGCCGTTCGTGCCCGGCGGCGAGGTGGTCGGCGACGTCGTCGACCCCGGTGGCCTGCCGCGCCGGGTGTGCGGCTTCGTGAGCAGGGGCGGCGGCTACGCCGAGCTGGCCGTGGTCCGCAAGGGCCTCGCGTTCGACGTGCCCGCGTCCGTCACCGACACGCAGGCGCTCTCCCTGCTCGTGCAGGGGCTCACCGCCTGGCACCTCGTGCGCACCTGCGCCCGCGTCGCCCCCGGCGAGACCGTGGTGGTCCACGCCGCGGCGGGCGGCGTCGGCAACCTGGCGGTGCAGCTGGCCAAGGCGGCCGGCGCCGGCCGGGTCATCGCGACCGCGTCCACGCAGGACAAGCTCGACCTGGCCGCGGACCTCGGCGCCGACGTCGGCGTCCTGCTCGACGGCTCGCTCAACGCGCACGACGTCAAGACCCGCCTCGTCGAGGCCAACGGCCACTCGCCCGTGGACGTGGTGTTCGAGATGGTCGGCGGGACCTCGTTCGACGGCAGCCTCTCCGCGCTGGCGCCGTTCGGCCGCATCGTCACCTTCGGCATGGCCTCCCGCGTGCAGCCCGCGCCGGTGCACCCCACCTCGCTCATGATCGGGTCGCACTCGATCGTCGGCTTCTGGCTCATGGACTGCCTGCGGCCCGACCGCATCCCGTCGATGGTCGCCGCCCCCATGGCCGAGCTGATGGCGATGGTGGCCGACGGACGGCTGCGCCCGCTGGAGGGGCACGTCTACCCGCTGGAGCGGGCGCGCGCGGCCCACGAGGCCATGCGCGAGCGCCGGACGACCGGCAAGGTCGTGCTGGCGCCCCACCTCGACGAGCACCGCTCGTGACGCCGGCGCCGGCGCGGGAGGTCGACGCCGACTTCCTCGCGCTGCCGCTCGACGCCTGCGCCGACTCCGCGCTCACCCGTGCGCGCGAGCTCGGCGCCTCCCACGCCGACGTCCGCGTGGTCGCCCTGCACACGTGGGAGTCGAGCCTGCGCGACGCGCGGCTCGACTCCGCCCTGCTCGACCGCGACGCGGGCCTCGCCGTGCGCGTCGTCGTGGACGGGTGCTGGGGCTTCGCGAGCTCCGACGTCGTGCACCCCGACGTCGCCGTCGCGCTCGCCGACCAGGCCGTGGCGCTGGCCCGCGTCAGCGCCCCGCTCGCCACCGCGCGCGTGGAGCTGGCGCCCGAGCCGGTGCACGTCGGCCACTGGGTCTCCGCGTACGACCTCGACCCGTTCGCCGTGCCCGCCGCCGAGCGGGTCGACCTGCTCGCCGCCCGCAGCGCCGCGCTGCTCTCGCACCCGGTCGTCACCCACGTGACGGCGTCGGCCACCGCGGTGAAGGAGCAGGTGTTCTACGCCGACTCCGCCGGCACGCGGATCGCGCAGCAGCGGGTGCGGATGCAGTCCGACGTCGTGGCCGTGGCGGTCGACCCGGCGACCGGGGCCTTCGAGACCATGTCCACCACCGCGCCGCCGGCCGGTCGCGGCTGGGAGTACCTCGCCGGCACGGCGTCGAGCGTCGACGGCGCCCGCGCCTGGGACTGGGACGCCGAGCTGGCCGGGCTGGGCGACCTGCTGCACGAGAAGACGCTGGCGCCCTCGGTCGAGCCCGGACGCTACGACCTGGTGGTGGACCCCACGAACCTGTGGCTCACGATCCACGAGTCGATCGGCCACGCGACCGAGCTCGACCGTGCGCTCGGCTACGAGGCGAACTACGCGGGCACGTCGTTCGCCACGCCGGACGGCCTGGGCACCCTGCGCTACGGCTCGCCGCTCATGAACGTCACCGGCGACCGCGTGACCACCCACGGGCTGTCCACCGTCGGGTGGGACGACGAGGGCGTCGCGGCCCAGTCCTGGGACATCGTGCGCGACGGCGTCCTGGTGGGCTACCAGCTCGACCGCGCGATGGCCGCCGAGTTCTCGCTGCCCCGGTCCAACGGCTGCGCCTACGCCGACAGCGCCGCGCACACCGCGATCCAGCGGATGCCCAACGTGTCGCTGAAGCCCGACCCCGCCGGCCCGGACCTCGACGGGCTGCTCGCCGGGGTGGACGACGGCATCTACGTCGTCGGCGACAAGTCGTGGTCCATCGACATGCAGCGGTTCAACTTCCAGTTCACCGGCCAGCGGTTCCACCGCGTCCGCGGGGGCCGGGTGGTGGGGCAGCTCAAGGACGTCGCCTACCAGGCCACCACCACGGACTTCTGGGGCTCGATGCGCGCCCTGGGCGGCCCCTCGACGTACCTGCTCGGCGGGGCGTTCAACTGCGGCAAGGGCCAGCCCGGGCAGGTCGCGGCGGTGTCCCACGGGTGCCCGGCGGCGGTGTTCGAGCAGGTGAACATCCTCAACAGCCGTCAGGAGGCGGGCGCATGACGCCGCAGGAGATCGTCGAGCGGGCCCTGGCCCTCTCGCGCACGCGCGGCTGCATCGTCCTGGTGCGCAGCCAGAGCGTGGCCAACCTGCGCTGGGCCCGCACCACGCTGACGACCAACGGCGAGACCCTCGCCACCGCGGTCACCGTCGTCGCGCTCGCCGACGTCCCCGGAGGCGTCGGCGTCGGCTCGGTGACCGCGAGCGCGCCCGACGCGGCCGGCCTCGAGGACCTCGTCCGCCGGGCGGAGGCGGTGGCGGCTGCGGAGCGGCCCGCCGAGGACGCCGCGCCCCTCGTCGACGACCGCCCCGCGTCCCCGGACTGGGACGACCCGGTGCAGGTCGCCACCAGCGCCGTGTTCGCCTCGCTCGCCCCCGCCCTCGGCGACACGTTCGGCTCGGCCGCGCGGGACGGCATCGAGCTGTTCGGCTACGCCGAGCAGGTCGTGAGCACCGTGCACCTGGGCACCTCCTCCGGGCTGCGATTGCGCCACGCCGAGCCGGAGGGACGCCTGGAGCAGACCGCCAAGAGCCACGGCCGCACCCGCTCGAGCTGGGCCGGTCGCGCCGGTCACGACGCCGGTGCGTTCGACGTCGCGGCGCTCGACGCGGAGCTGCGCCAGGGCCTGGCGTGGCAGGAGCGCTCGGTCGAGGTGGCCCCCGGCCGGCACACCGCCGTCCTCACGCCCAGCGCCGTCGCCGACCTCATGATCGAGCTCTACTGGGCGTCCGTGGGGCGCGACGCCGCGGACGGCAGCAGCGTGTGGAGCGGTGCCGGCGGGGGCACGCGCGTGGGCCAGCAGGTCGCCGACCCGCGGGTGACGCTGCGCAGCGACCCGCACCTGCCGGGCTTCGAGACGCTGCCGTTCGTGGCCACCGGCACCTCCTCGGGCGCCCGCAGCGTGTTCGACGACGGGCTCGAGCTCGGCCCGACGTCGTGGATCGCCGACGGGGTGCTCACGCACCTGGTCACCTCGCGGCACACCGCCGCCGAGACCGGCCTGCCGGTGCGCCCGGCGATCGGCAACCTGGCCCTCGAGGTGTCCGGCGGGAGCGGGTCCCTGGCCGACGTCGTCGCGCGCACCGACGACGGCCTGCTGGTGACCTGCCTCTGGTACAACCGCATCGTCGACGCCCAGACGCTGCTGCTGACCGGACTCACCCGCGACGGCGTCTACCGCGTGCGCGGCGGCGAGGTGGTCGGGGCGGTGACGAACTTCCGGTTCAACGACTCCCCCGTCGCCGTGCTCGGCCGGGTGCTCGACGCCGGCACCCCCACCGGCACCCTGGCCCGCGAGATGGCCGACTACTTCAACCGGTCGCTGATGCCGCCGCTGGTGGTCGCGGACTACAACTTTTCCACGGTCTCCCAGGCGTCCTGAGGGCGCGACGCCGCAGGCCCGCGGGCGCCGCGCCAGGGGCCCGGGCTCGGCTCCCGGGTGTCCCACAGCTCCACCGAGGAGCCGCACTCCACGAAGCCCCGGGCGCGGTAGTTGTGCAGCGCGGCCGGCGCGTCGAGCTCGCAGGTGTGCAGCCACACCCGCCGGGTGCCCTCGGTGGACCAGGCCCGCTGCACCGCCTCGGTCAGCAGCCATCCGCCGAGCCCCAGCCCGGAGTAGCCGGGCAGCAGCCCGAAGTACGCGAGCTCGAGGCTGCCCGGTGAGTCGGGGTGCAGCTCGGCGTAGCCGGCCGGCGTGCCGTCCACCCAGCAGGTCCACAGCTGGTGCCCGGGGGCGCGGACCCAGTCGGTCCACTGGTCCAGGGTCCAGTCGATCCGGTCGAGCCAGTACCAGTCGCCGCCCACCGCGCGGTAGAGGAACCGCGACAGCTCGGGGGCCGGGCGCCGCGCCAGGACGAGCGTGGCCTCGACGTCGGGCGGCCGCGCCGGCCGCAGCGCCGACGGGTCGGTCATCTCGAGGTCCGTGACGCGCACCTCGCGGACGCCGGGCCCGGGTCGGTCGACCCGCGTCACGAGTCCTCGAGGCGGAAGCCCACCTTCATGCCGACCTGCACGTGGGCCACCTCCCCGTCGCGGATGTTGCCGCGGATCTCGGTGACCTCGAACCAGTCGAGGTGGCGCAGGGACTGGCTGGCGCGGGCGATGCCGTTGCGGATGGCCTGGTCGATGCCGTCCGGCGAGGTGCCCACGATCTCGGTCACGCGGTAGGTGCGGTTGCTCATGGGGTCATCCTGGCCCATGCCGGCCCCGGCAGGTGCCCTCGCCGGGGCCCCGACCCGCGCTCGCCGGATCGCCCGGCGGGACCTACCGTGGGCGCGTGAGCATCGAGCCCGAGGTCCACCGGATCACCGACGCCGGCGTCTCGCTCACGGACGACCAGTCCGGACGCACCCGCCGGTACCTGGTCACGATGGCCATCCGCACGGCCTGCGTCGTCGGCGCGGTGCTCGCGCCGTCCCCGTGGCGCTGGGTGCTGGCCGTCGGAGCGGTCGGCCTGCCCTACATCGCGGTCGTCATGGCCAACGCGGGCCGCGAGCTGAGCGACCGCGGCGGCTTCACCATCGCGTTCCGGTCCGACCGCCGCGCCCTCGGCCGGGGCAGGCACTGACGGCCCGCACCGCGCTGCCGTCCGCCCTGGCCACCCCTGGCCGCCGGGGCCTCGCGCCCGACCTACCCTGGACCCCGTGAACGGCTACGGGTTCCTGCGCCAGCCGCGCTGGCTGGCGCTGGGCTTCCTCGTCGTCGTGATCGTCCCCTCGTTCATCCTGCTCTCGCGCTGGCAGCTGTCCCGGCTCGACGAGCGCCGCCACTACAACGCGGTGGTCACGGCCAACGCCTCCACGCCGCCCGTGCCCGTGGGGCAGCTGCTCGATCCGGGCGCGGACATCGGCAGCGTCGGCGACGCGGTCACGTGGCGCCAGGTGAGCGCCACGGGCCACTACGACCAGGCCCGCCAGGTGCTCGTGCGCAAGCGCCCGCTGCAGGGGCGCAACGGGTTCTGGGTGGCCACGCCGTTCGTCACCGACAGCGGCACCGTGCTGGTCGTCGACCGCGGCTGGGTCGAGGCGGTGTCCGGTGCCGGCGCCACCCCGGACGTGCCGCCCGCACCGGCGGGCCGGGTGAGCATCGTCGGCCGGATCCGGGTCAGCGAGCAGGCTCCCCGCCCGCAGCCGGCGGACCTGCCGGCGGGCCAGGTCACCGACCTCGACGTGCGCCTCGTGGCCGACGGCGCGCCCGCCTACCCCGCCTACGTCGACCTGGTCTCCTCGACCCCGGCCGAGTCGACCGCCCTGACCCCGATCCCGCTTCCGGAGCTCGACGACGGCCCGCACCTGTCGTACGCGATGCAGTGGATCCTCTTCGCGGTGGTCGCCGTGGTGGGCTTCGTGGTGCTGGCCCGCCGCGAGGCCTACGGCGACCCGTCCGGCGACAGCGCCGCCGGCGGCGACACGGCGGCCGGCGCAGACCCGGGCGCGGGCGCGCCGGGCCGCCCGGAGGCCGCCCGCGAGGTGCCGGTCCAGGACGCCCCGGCCCCCTGAGCCCCGCCGCGCGACCCCGATCCGGACACGCTCGGTGACTGGTTGCTCACGCGGATCGGGCTCGCCGTCACCCGTTCGGCCGTGTCGTCGGGCTCGGCGGCCCGCCCGGACCGGCACAATCGGCACATGGACCTGGGGCTCAAGGACCGCGTCTTCGTCGTGACCGGGGGGTCGCGCGGGCTCGGCCTGGCGACCGCGCAGGGGCTCGTCGCCGAGGGCGCGCACGTCGTGCTCGCCGCGCGCGACCAGCAGGCGCTCGACGAGGCCGTCGCGCTGCTCGGCGGCGGGGCGTCCGCGGTGGGCCTCACCGCCGACCTCGCCGACCCGGCCTCGGCCGAGCGCGTGGTCGCGGCGGCGGTCGCCCGCTACGGGCGCCTCGACGGCCTGCTGGTGAGCGTCGGCGGCCCCGCCGGCGGCACGCCCATGACCACCGACGACGACACCTGGCGCGCGGCCTTCGAGACCGTCTTCCTCGGGGCGCTGCGCGTCGCCCGCGCCGCGGCCAACGCCATGAGCGGCGACCCGCTCGACCTGCCGGGCACCGGCGGCTCGATCGTCTTCGTCCTCTCCTCCAGCGCGCGCGAGGTCGTCCCGGGCCTGTCCACCAGCAACGGGCTGCGCCCCGGGCTGGCGATGCTGGTCAAGGACCTCGCCGACGAGCTCGGGGCCCGCGGCATCCGCGTCAACGGGCTGCTGCCGGGGCGGCTGGCCACCGACCGCGTGTTCGCCCTCGACGCGCGCTACGGCGCCCCCGACATGGTGCGGCGGCGCAACGAGTCCGCGATCCCCCTGGGCCGCTACGGCGACCCCGAGGAGTTCGGCGCGGTCGCGACGTTCCTGCTCTCGCCGCGGTCGTCCTACGTGAGCGGGTCGCTGCTCACGGTCGACGGCGGGGCCTCGCGCAGCATCTGACCCGGCCCGGCTGCGGATCCGGTCAGCGGCCGCGAGGCAGCCGCCCCCGCGCCCGCCAGCCGACCACCAGGCAGGCCAGGCCGATGAGCAGGAGCGCCGGGCTCCACAGGGGCAGCGCGTCGTTGGTCGGCGCGGTCGAGCCGACGACGAAGGACACCACCGCCGAGGCGACGAGGAAGCCGCCCCAGCCCAGCCCCCACTGCATCATCCGGCGGTCGTGGACCTCCGGCGGCACGACGGGGTCGTCGTCGCGCGGGGGCAGGTCCGTCGAGCTCACCCAGCCCGACGACGCGCCGGCGCGGCCCGGCCCGGCCTGCTCGGACGCCGGTCCGCCGGTCATCGTGCGGCGCGCCTCGGTCAGCGCGACCATCGCGGTGGTGGCCTCCTCGTAGGCCTCCGAGCCGGGCGGGAACCGGTCCGGGTGGCCGGTGCGCACCGCGCGGCGGAAGGCGGCCTCGACCTGGCGGCGGCTGGCCGTCAGGGGCACCCCGAGCAGCCGCGCAGCGCTGGTCCTGTCCACGGCGTCACTGTGCGCCGCTGCGCGGCGCCCGGCAAGCGCGGCGCCCGACGTACGACCTCTCCTCCCGACGGCGGCGCGCCTAGGCTGGCGGTGGCGCGCCGGGAAGCCTGGTCGGCGACGGATCCGTCGTGGGCTGCCGGAGGTCGAGGTGCGCGAAGCGGTCGTGCTCGCCGTCTTCGTGGTGGCCTACGTCCTCATCGCCACGGAGCGCGTCCACCGCGTGCTGGCCGCCCTGGCCGGTGCCGCCGCGATGCTCCTCATCGGGGCGCTGCCCTGGCGCACGGCCCTGTTCTCCGGCACCGCGGGCATCGACTGGAACGTCATCGGGCTGCTGTTCGGGATGATGGTGGTGGTCTCGGTGCTGGCCGAGACCGGCGCGTTCGACGCCGTGGCGATCGCGGCCGTGCACGTCACGCGCGGGCGTCCGTTCCTGCTGCTGTCGTTCCTCGTGGTCGTCACCGCGGTGGCCTCGGCTGCGCTGGACAACGTGACGACCGTGCTGCTGCTGGCACCGGTCACGCTCGTGGTGTGCACCCGGCTCGGCCTGCCGCCGGTGACGTTCCTGATCGCGGAGGTGTTCGCGTCCAACGTGGGCGGGATGGCCACCCTGATCGGCGACCCGCCCAACATCATCGTCGGCAGCCGGGCCGGGCTCACCTTCGACCAGTTCGTGGTCACCCTCGGTCCGCTCACCGTGGTGCTGCTCGGCGTCCTGCTGCTGGTGCTGCGCCTGGTGTTCGCCGGGGCGCTGCGCGACGCACGGCCGGTCGCCGTCGACCTCGCCGAGCTCTCGCCGCGGGCCGCCATCACGGACCTGCGCCTGCTGGTGGTGAGCGTGGCCGTCCTCGTCGTCATGCTCGTCGGGTTCGTGCTGCACCCGGTGCTGCACCTCGCCCCGTCCGTGGTGGCGCTGGTGGGTGCCCTCGTGCTGGTGGCGCTGTCCGGCCTCGGACCGGCCCGGTTCCTTCAGCAGGTGGAGTGGTCGACCCTGCTCTTCTTCGTGGGGCTCTTCGTGATGGTGGGCGCCCTGATCGAGGCGGGCTGGGTGGAGCGGCTGGCCCAGGGCGTCGCGTCGGTGTTCGGCGACCACCTGCTCATGACCTCCACGGTCATCCTGGGGCTGTCCGCCACCGTGGGCGGGATCGTGGACAACATCCCGTTCGTCGCCACCATGGCGCCGCTCACCGAGGACCTCGTGGCCGACTACGCCGGCGACCCGGACTCGGTCGCGCTGTGGTGGGCGCTGGTCGCCGGCGCGGACCTCGGCGGCAACCTCACCGCCGTCGGCGCGAGCGCCAACGTCGTGGTGCTCGCGGTCGCCGCACGCGCGGGCCACCGGATCGGCTTCTGGCAGTTCACCCGCTACGGGCTGGTGGTCACCGCCGTGACGGTCGGCATCGCCTGGGTGTGGCTGTGGCTGCGCTTCTTCGCCTTCGGCTGAACGCCGGGCTCAGACGGCGCCCTGCGGCTGCGCCGGGTCCGCCTGTGTGGCGAACTGGGTCCGGTAGAGGTCGGCGTACAGGCCGCCGCGCAGCAGCAGGTCCTCGTGCCGGCCCTGCTCGACGACGCGGCCGCCGTCGATCACGAGGATCGTGTCCGCCTCGCGGATCGTCGAGAGCCGGTGGGCGATCACGAGCGACGTGCGGCCCTCGAGCGCGGTCGCGAGCGCCTTCTGCACGGCCACCTCGGACTCGCTGTCGAGGTGCGCGGTCGCCTCGTCGAGGACGACGACGTCGGGCGCCTTGAGCAGCAGCCGCGCGATCGCCATGCGCTGCTTCTCCCCGCCGGAGAGGCGGTAGCCGCGGTCGCCCACCACGGTGTCGAGCCCGTCGGGCAGGTCGTCCACCAGGCCGAGCACCTGCGCGTCGCGCAGCGCGGCGCGCAGCTCGTCGTCCGTGGCCCCGGGGCGGGCGTAGGCGAGGTTGGCCCGGATGGTGTCGTGGAACATGTGGGCGTCCTGCGTCACCACGCCCACCAGCGCGTGCAGCGACTCCTGGGTGACGTCGCGCACGTCGTGGCCGTTGATGCGCACGGAGCCGTCGGTGACGTCGTAGAGCCGCGACACCAGGCCCGTGATCGTCGTCTTGCCGGCGCCGGAGGGGCCCACCAGGGCCACCATCTCCCCCGGGTGCGCCGTGAACGTGACGCCGCGCAGCACCTCGTCGCGCACCGGTGCAGCGTCGGGCCGCGCGACCGACTCCAGCGAGGCCAGCGACACGTCCTCGGCCGACGGGTAGCGGAAGCGCACGTCGCGGAACTCGATGGTCGACGGCCCGCCGGCCACCTCCACCGCCTCGGGCCGGTCCTTGACCATCGGCTCGAGGTCGAGGATCTCGAACACCCGCTCGAAGCTCACGAGGGCCGTCATGACGTCGACGCGCACGTTCGAGAGCGCCGTCAGCGGCCCGTAGAGGCGCCCGAGCAGCGAGGCCAGCGCGAGCAGGGTGCCCACGGTGATCGTGCCGGCGATGGCGAGGTTGCCGCCGACCCCGTACACGAGGGCGGTGGCGAGCGCGGCCACGAGGGTGAGCGCGGCGAAGAAGACTCGGTTGGCCATGGCGATCCGCACGCCGATGTCGCGCACGCGGCCGGACCGGCCGGAGAACTCTGCCGCCTCCTCCGCCGGGCGGCCGAACAGCTTGACCAGCAGGGCGCCGGCCACGTTGAACCGCTCGGTCATCTGCGTGGACATCTCGGCGTTGAGCTGCATCTGCTCGCGCGTCATCGCCTGGAGCGTGCGGCCGAACCAGCGTGCCGGCAGCAGGAAGAGCGGGAGCAGCAGCAGGGCCGCGACGGTGATCTGCCACGACAGCGCCAGCATGGCGATGACGACCGCCACGAGGCTGATCGCGTTGCCGACCACGCCGGACAGCGTGGAGGTGAAGGCCTGCTGGGCGCCGATCACGTCGTTGTTGAGCCGCGACACCAGCGCGCCGGTCTGGGCCCGCGTGAAGAACGCCACCGGCATCCGCTGCACGTGGTCGTAGACCTGGGTGCGCAGGTCGAAGATGAGCCCCTCGCCGATGCGGGACGAGAACCACCGGCCGACCAGCGTGAGCCCGGCGTCGAAGACGGCGATCAGCGCGATGAGCAGCGCGGTGCTGGTGACCACCGAGGTGTCGCCGGGAGTGACGCCCTGGTCGATGATGCGGCGGAACAGCAGTGGCTGCGCCACCACGAGGACGGCGTCGAGCACGAGCGTGACGAGGAAGCCGGCCACGAGCCAGGAGTAGGGCCGGGCGTAGTCGAGGATCCGGCGCACGGTGCCCTCGGCGAGCTTGCGGTCGGTCACCGAGTCGTCGCGCCGGAACGACCGCATGAGCATGTGCGGGTTGGACATCGACACGCGCGCAGGCCTCCAGACCGTCGTCGGGCCCGGTGGCCCGCAGGGACAAGTGTCGAGGACCGGGATTTGTTCCCGGACGGCGCCTTACGTGCGGCCGACGAGCGCCCGGATGAGCCCCACCTGGGTCTCCCGCTCGGCCCGGCGCGCGGTGTCGGCCGGAGTGTCGACGGCCTGCCGCAGCAGCGCCTTGGTGGCGCTCACGGCCGCCGCGGGCGCCGCGAGGAGCGTGCCCACCAGGTCGTGCACGGCGGCGTCGAGCACGTCCGGACCCACGACGAGGTTGGCCAGCCCCAGTGCTGCGGCCTCCTCCACGGGCACCCAGCGGCCTGTCGCGCAGATCTCGAGCGCGCGCGAGTAGCCGACCAGCCGCACGAGGTTGTGGGTGCCGGTGAGGTCCGGGACGATCCCGAGCGTCGTCTCGCGCATCGCGAAGCGCGCGTCGTCCGCGCACACCCGCAGGTCGCACGCCAGGGCGAGCTGGAAGCCCGCGCCGACGGCCGCACCGCGCACCGCGGCGACGGTCACGACGTCGTCGCGGTCGCGCCACCAGCGGAACGCCGACTGCGCCTGGGCGATGCGCTCGGCGGCCTCGGCGTCGTCGAGCGCCGCGATGTCGGCGAACACCGTCTCGCCGTCGATGCCCTCCGGGGTGAACGCCCGCAGGTCGATGCCGGCCGAGAACGACGGGCCGTCGCCGCGCACCACCACGACACGGGTGCCCTCGGGCAGGTGCTCCCCCACGGCCGCCAGCGCGCGCCAGGTGGCCGGTGTCTGCGCGTTGCGCCGCTCGGGCCGGTCGAGGGTGACCGTGACGACGGGGGCGCCGTCGGCGCGGGTCCACTCGACCCGGACGCCGCCGGCGTCGAGGAGCGGCCCGATCGCGGGGGCCTGCGCGGTCAGGACGCGGCCCGCCCGCGGGTCGCGCCGCCGCGCCCGCGCAGGGTGACGCCGGACTCGCTGAGCACCCGGTGCACGAAGCCGTACGAGCGGCCCGTGGCTGCGGCGAGCTCGCGGATGCTGGCGCCCGCGGCGTACTTCTTCTTCAGGTCGGCCGCGAGCCTGTCCCGCTCGCCGCCGGACACGCGACGACCCTTGCCGAGCTCCGTCACTGCCGCCTCCCGGGGTCCACGCCGGTGGACGAGCACGACGTCGTCCACCACCGGTCACGGTACCCCGGGGCACCGGGGCCGCAAGCGGTCGGCCGAATCTCGACGATCTTCGTCCGGGGGCCCTGCACGGGACCGTCACGGAGGGTGCCCGGGACGTGTGCGGCGCTGCTCAGGCCAGCGCCACGAGGTCGGCGTAGTCCGGGTTCCAGAGGTCCTCCACGCCGTCCGGCAGGAGCAGGATGCGCTCGGGGTCGAGGGCCTCCACGGCGCCCTCGTCGTGCGTCACCAGGACGATCGCGCCCTCGTAGGAGCGCAGCGCCGAGAGGACCTCCTCGCGGCTGGCCGGGTCGAGGTTGTTGGTCGGCTCGTCGAGCAGCAGCACGTTGGCGGCGGACACGACCAGCGTGGCCAGGGCGAGGCGGGTCTTCTCCCCGCCGGAGAGCGTGCCCGCGGGCTGGTGGACGGTGTCGCCGGAGAACAGGAACGAGCCGAGCACGCGGCGCACGTCCGGCTCGAGCATGTCCGGGGCGGCGGAGCGCATATTCTCCAGCACCGTGCGCCCGGCGTCGAGGGTCTCGTGCTCCTGGGCGTAGTAGCCGAGCCGCAGACCGTGACCGGGCTGCACCTCGCCGGTGTCCGGGCGGTCGAGGCCGGCCAGGATGCGCAGCAGGGTGGTCTTGCCGGCACCGTTGAGCCCGAGCACCACCACGCGGCTGCCCTTGTCGATCGCGAGGTCGACGTCGGTGAAGATCTCCAGCGACCCGTAGGACTTGGACAGCTCCTGCGCGCGCAGCGGCGTGCGGCCGCAGGGGGCCGGCGTGGGGAACCGCAGCCGCGCGACCCGGTCGCTCTGCCGCTCGGCCTCGAGCCCGTCGAGCAGCCGCTCGGCGCGACGCGCCATGTTCTGCGCCGCGCGCGCCTTGGTGGCGGTGGCGCGCATTCGGTCGGCCTGCGCCTGGAGGTGCTGGGCCTGCCGCTCGGCGTTGGCCCGCTCGCGCTTGCGCCGGCGCTCGTCGGTCTCGCGCTGGGTGAGGTAGGCCTTCCAGCCGACGTTGTAGACGTCGATCTCGGCGCGGTTGGCGTCGAGGTGGAAGACCCGGTTGACCGTGTGCTCGAGCAGGTCGACGTCGTGGCTGATGACGAGCAGGCCGCCCTTGTGGGACCGCAGGAACTCGCGCAGCCAGACGATCGAGTCGGCGTCGAGGTGGTTGGTGGGCTCGTCGAGCAGCAGGGTGTCCGCGCCCGAGAACAGGATGCGGGCCAGCTCCACCCGGCGACGCTGGCCGCCGGAGAGCGTGCCCAGGGTCTGCTCCATCACCCGCTCGGGCAGGCCCAGGCTCGAGGCGATGGCGGCGGCCTCGGCCTCCGCCGCGTAGCCGCCCTGGGCCAGGAAGTCGGCCTCGGCGTTGGAGTAGCGCCGCATCGCCTTCTCGCGGGCGGCGTCGTCGGCGGAGGCCATGCGCTGCTCGGCGGCGCGCATGCGGCGCACCGTCTCGTCGAGACCGCGGGCGGCGAGGATCCGGTCGCGGGCGAGCTCCTCGAGGTCGACGTCGCGCGGGTCCTGCGGCAGGTAGCCGATGCGCCCGCTGCGGGCGACGGACCCCGCGGCGGGCTCCCCCTCGCCGGCCAGCACGCGGGTCAGCGTGGTCTTGCCGGCGCCGTTGCGGCCCACGAGGCCGACCCGGTCGCCGGGGCCGATGCGGAAGCTCGCACCCTCGAGCAGCAGGCGCGCACCGGCGCGCAGCTCGATGCCCGAGGCGGAGATGGTCACGAGAACGAGAGTCTAGGCGCCGCGGCGACCTGCTCCCGCCACCGCCGACGGGCGCCAGTCCCGTCCGGTCCGCATCCCGTCGCGGCCGCAGCGGGGCAGGACAGGCCGGATGGGCGGTGCGGGCGGCACTCCGTGGTCGCGGCGTTCGAGCACCGCCCGGCTCTCGGTCCGGTTGTCACGTGCGCGGCATGGGATCAGAACGGCGGGCGTTCTGGCGGGTCCGCCGCCCCGTCATCGGGCGCGTGACCGGCCGGCTCGTCGGTGTCGGGCCGTGGTCGTCCACCGGGCGGCGAGGGCGGTCCGGTCGGCGGTGCGGGTCGTGGCGGTGGTTCCAGGACCGGCTGTGCGGGGATCCGGATGCGCTGCCGCCAGCGGGTGACCCACGTTCCGGACCCGTCCGGGGCGCTGTCCTCGATGGTGGCGTGCCCGGCGGTCTTGACCTGGTGGCAGCGGGAGCACAGCCCGCCGCAGTTGGCGGTGTCGCTGGCTCCCTCGGGGAACGGCAGGGCGTGGTCCATCTCCTGCGCCCTGCGTGTGCAGCCTGGGCGGCGGCAGACCGGGTCGCGGTGCAGCACGTGCTCGCGCAGCGCGGCGGGCAGGTACTGGCGGGTGCCGTAGTCCAGCAGGTGCCCGTCGACCGGGTCGACGACCAGCCGGCGCCAATGCTCGGCGACTCCGGCGACCTCCCGCGCGATCGGCGCCGGGATCGGCGTGCCGTTCAGCAGGGCCAGGCCTTCGCGCTCCCCGCGGAGAGTGTCGAGGTCCATCACCACGTGCAGCTCGGTCTGGGTGCGGGACGCGTCGTAGACCAGCTCGCCTTCCTCGTCGCGGGTCCCGAGCACGAGGGCAGCCAGGGCATCCGCGCGGCACGCACCGGATGCCGCGTCCTCGTTCCCTGCCCGCAGGGCCTCGGCGCCGCCGCGCTGGGCGCGCAGTGCCTTGCCGGCCGC